>NZ_LFJT01000057.1:0-42084 GCF_001682645.1 Delftia sp. JD2 | reverse complement strand
TTCGCTGAGCATTTCCACATCGAGGCTGAAGAGCTGGCTGATGTTTTCCTGGCCGCGCAATTCACGGAAATGCAGCTGCTCGCCCAATGGCGTGTGTATGGTGACTCGGCGTGTCATAGTGCGCGCCGCCCTGGGGGCGGCCTCCCTGCTCTTGGTGAGCGGGGATCATAGACAAGCCGATGGCCATAGGGCAATCAAATGCGGGGCCGGATACATCCTGTAAATGTAAGCAATTGCCCATCTTGGATACAGGCATGTATTTGAATGGCATGCCACCCATTGATCTTCAATACCATTCAACCCTCCATCGCACCTTGAATTTCGCCTTGAACCGCGAATGCATTGCGCGTGCTCACACTCCCAAATACCGTTCCCACAGCGCTCTGTCCCCATCCAGCGCGGCCGAGTCTCCGCTCCACACGACTTTGCCGCGCTCCAGTATGAGGTGGCGGTCGGCCAGGCCCAGCAGGCGCTCCACGTATTTGTCGATGACCAGGATGGTCTGGCCGGCGGCACGCAGCTGGGCCAGGCAGGACCAGATCTCTTCGCGGATGCGGGGGGCCAGGCCCTCGGTGGCTTCGTCCAGGATAAGCAGGCGCGGGTTGGTGACCAGGGCGCGGCCTATGGCCAGCATTTGCTGCTCGCCGCCTGACAACTGGTTGCCCATGTTGGAGGCGCGCTCGCCCAGGCGGGGAAACAGCGCGAACACGCGCTCGGGCGTCCAGGGCTCGGCCGCGCCGGGGCTGCCCGAATTGCGCTGGGCCACAAAGGCCGTCAGGTGCTCACGCACCGTGAGGTTGGGAAAGCACTGGCGGCCTTCTGGCACGATGGCCACGCCGGCGCGGGCGATGCGGTCGGTGGCCCAGCCGGCAATGTCCTGCCCGGCAAACACCATGCGGCCAGCGCGCAGGGGCAGTTGGCCCAGCAGCGTGCGAAGCAGCGTGGTCTTGCCCATGCCGTTGCGGCCCAGCAGGGTGACGACCTGGCCTGCCTCGATGCGGAGGTCCACGCCGAACAGCACCTGGCTGGGTCCGTAGCCGCTTTGCACGGCCTGCATTTCGAGCATCACGCGCCCTCCTTCACTTCTTCGTCGCCCAGGTAGGCCTGGCGCACATCGGCGTTGCCACGTATCTCGTCGGGCGTGCCGGTGGCGATGATGCGCCCGTAGACCAGCACGGAGATGCGGTCGGCCAGGCGGAACACGGCCTGCATGTCGTGCTCCACCAGCAGCATGGCGGCACGGCCGCGCAGGGATTCGATCAGCTCGGTCAGGCGCAGTGTTTCATCGGGGCCCATGCCGGCCATGGGTTCGTCCAGCAGCAGCACGCCGGGCCGCGCGGCCAGGGCCAGCGCGAACTCCAGCTTGCGCTGCTCGCCATGCGGCAGCGTGCCTGCGGGGCGTTGCAGCAGGCTGGCGTCAATGGCGCATTCGCGCGCCAGCTCGCGGGCCTGCTCATAGAGCGCGGTCTCGGCCGCGCGCGGGCGCCAGAAGCTGAAGCTGCTGCCCGCATGCGCCTGCACGGCCAGCACCAGGTTGTCCAGCACGCTGGACTGCTTGAAGATGTTGGTGATCTGGAAAGACCGCGACAGCCCCGCCGCCACGCGCTGGTGGGCGTTGAGCGCGCTCACATCGCGCCCCGCCAGCACCAGCGTGCCCGCATCGGCCGCCAGCGTGCCGGACAGCAGATGGATGAGCGTGGACTTGCCCGCTCCATTGGGGCCGATCAGCGCATGGATCTCGCCAGGCGCCAGCGACAGCGAGACATGGTCGGTGGCCAGCAGCGCGCCAAAGCGGCGCACCAGGCCCTTGGCTTCCAGGGCCGGAGTGGGAATGGAGATAGGGGTGGCCGCGCCGCTCATGCCTGCCTCCCGCGTGCGGGCCACAGGCCCATCAGGCCGCGCGGCGCACCGAACACCACGCACAGCAGCAGCAGGCCAAGCGGCAGGTGCCAGTACTCGGTCCACATGCGCAGCACTTCCTCCAGCGTCAGCATGACGACGGCGCCGGCCACGCCGCCCCAGCGCAGGCCCACGCCCCCTACCAGCACCATGATCAGCAGGTTGGCCGACTGGGTCCAGTGCATGAGGCTGGGGGAGATGAACAGGTTGTGGTTGGCCAGCAGCGCGCCCGCCAGCCCGGCCACGGCGCCGCTGAGCACAAAGGCTGCCAGCTTGATGCGATAGACCGGGTAGCCCAGCGACTCCATACGCGACTCGTTCTCGCGCACGCCCTGCAGCGCCTTGCCGAAGCGCGAATCCACCAGCCGCCCGAACACGGCCATCAGCACCGCGAACAGCGCCAGCACTACGTAATAGAAGGACACATCGTGGCCCAGGTCCAGCCCGGGCAGAACGGAATGGCCGGGCAGGTTCAGTCCGTCCTCGCCGCCGTACTGGCGCAGCGAGATGAAGATGTAGAACAGCATTTGCGCAAAGGCCAGAGTGATCATGATGAAGTACACGCCGCGCGTGCGCAGCGACACGGCGCCCGTGGCGGCGGCCAGCAGCCCGGCCAGCAGCGCGGCGGCAGGCCAGGCGACCAGGGCCGAGGTGACGCCATTCATCGCCAGAATGCCCACCGCATAGGCCCCCGCACCGAAGAAGGCCGCATGCCCCAGCGCCACCATGCCGCCATAGCCCAGGATGAGGTTCAGGCTGGTGGCGGCCAGCGCATAGATCAGCACGCGGCGCACAAAGGAGATGTAGAAGTCCAGCCCCAGCGCCGGAGCCACCAGCGGGAACACCGCCAGCGCCAGCAGCGCGAGCACGGTCCAGAAGAACCGGGCCTGGAACCTGCTTTGCAATGTGCTGTGTTCCATGCTCAGCCTCGCGCGGGGAAAAGGCCGGAAGGCCGGTACACCAGCACCACCGCCATCAGCACATAGATGGAAATCGCCGCCAGCGTGGGCCCCACGCTGGATGCCACGGCCGGGGAGAACACCTGGCGCAGCAGCATGGGCAGAAAGGCCCGCCCAGCCGTATCCACCATGCCCACCAGCAAGGCGCCCACCAGGGCCCCACGTATGGAGCCTATGCCGCCGATGACGATGCACACCAGCACCAGGATGAGGATCTCTTCCCCCATGCCGACCTGCACCGAAGTGATGGGCCCCAGCAGCGCACCCGCCACCGCCGCAAGCATGGCGCCCAGCGTGAACACGCCCAGGAACAGCAGCGGCACGCGCACGCCCATCAGCGTGGCCATCTGGCGGTTGGAGGCGCCTGCCCGCACCAGCACGCCGGCGCGCGTGCGCGTCACGAACCAGTACAGGCCCAACGCGGCGGCCAGGCCGAAGACGATGATCATCAGCCGGTAGGCCGGGTACATGAGATCGGGCAGCAACTGCACCGGGCCGGACAGCGCGGCCGGCATGTTGAGCATCACCGGCGCCGGGCCCCAGACCATCTTGACTAGGTCATTGGCAATGAGGATGACGGCATAGCTGCCCAGCACCTGGGCCAGATGGTCACGCACGGCAAGGCGGCGTATCAGCACCAGCTCCAGCACCACACCCGCCGCGCCCGTGGCCACGGCCGCCACCAGCACGGCCGCGGTGAACGAGCCCGTGCGCTGCATGGTCTCGGCCGCCACATAGGCGCCCGCCATGTACAGCGAGCCATGGGCCAGGTTCATGATGTCCATGATGCCGAACACCAGGGTCAGCCCGGCCGCGATCAGAAACAGCATCAGCCCGAACTGCAGGCCATTCAGCAATTGCTCCAAGAGCAGCGTCCACGTCATCCACACGCCCCCTGCCGCAGGCGCAGTGGCCCGCGCGCGGTCAACAAATCATCCGGCTTTGAAAATCAAGATCAAGGCACGCCGCGCCCGACGGGGGCGCGGCGGCGGGGTCACATCTTGCAGTCGTTGACGTAGACGTCCTGGTACTTGTCGAACACCTTGCCCACCAGCTTGTTGGTGATGCGGCCGCTGCCGTCCTTCTCGATCACGCGCTGGTAGTAGGCCTGGATGGGATAGTGGTTCTTGCCGTACGTGAAGGGGCCGCGCACCGAGGCGTAGTCGGCCTTCTCCAGCGCCTTGACAATGGCCTGGCGGTCCGAGGCCTTGCCGCCGGATTGCTTGACCGCCGCATCCATGGCCATGATCACGTCATACGCCTGGGCCGCGTAGACCGAGGGGTTGCGGCCCTTGTACTCCTTGCGGAAGGCCTCGACGAAGGCCTTGTTCTGCGGCACGTCCAGGTCATGCGCCCACTGCGCGGTATTGACCATGCCCAGCATGGGCTCGCCCACGGCCTGGATCACGTCCTCGTCGGCCGAGAAGCCCGGGCCGATCAGCTTGACGCTTTGCGACAGCCCCGTGGACACGAACTGCTTGACGAAGTTGATGCCCATGCCGCCCGGCAGGAAGATGTAGACCGCATCGGGCTTGGCCGCGCGGATCTGGGCCAGCTCGGCCGCGTAGTCGATCTGGCCCAGCTTGGTGTAAACCTCTTCGCCGGGCGCGGTCTTGTAGCCGCGCTTGAAGCCGACCAGCGCATCCTTGCCGGCGGGATAGTCGGGCGCCATGATGAACATCTTCTTGAAGCCACGGTCGGCCGCCAGCTTGCCGGCTGCCTCGTGGAAGGCATCGTTCTGGTAGGAGGTGCCGAACCAGAACGCATTGCACTGCGCGCCCGCGAACTGGCTGGGGCCGGGGTTGTTGGACAGGTAGGGCACCTTGGCGCCGAACAGCGCCGGGCCCACGGCCAGGGCCACGTTGGAGCCGATGGGGCCGGTGAAGAAATCCACCTTGTCGCGCTGTATGTAGCGCGTGACCAGCTGGCGCGCCTGGTCGGGGTTGCCGCCCATGTCGGTCTGCAGGAACTCGGCCGGCTGGCCGCCCAGCTTGCTGCCCAGCTGCTTGATGGCGAGGTTGAAGCCGTCACGCGCCTCGGCGCCCAGCGCGGCAAACGGCCCGGAAATATCGTTGGCGATACCGACCTTGATGGTGTCCGCCTGCGCGAGCGCGGGAACAAAGGCAGGGGCCAGGGCCGCTGCGGCCAGGAAGGGGGTGAGGAAACGCATGCTGCTGTGCTCCTTGCGCGGGCCGCGCGGATGGCAATCGGTGGTGAGGCAGTCTTCCGTCACGCTGGACGGGAAACTCTGTAAGGGCTGGAACGGTTGGCGCGGGTCTTAGTTTAGGTTTAAAGTATTTTGCAGAACAAGTCTGGGACTTGTACCAATACCTGCCATACAAACCATTTCGCGCCATCTCCGTTCCAATGCCAGCACTCTACCGTCACTACGACCGCGCCGGACTCGATGTCCAGTACAACGCCCGCGCGACGGTACCCGACATCACCCCCATCATCAAGGCCTATGCCGACGACAGCCGGGCCGCGCGCCAGAGCCTGCCCTGCGCGTTGAACGTGGCCTATGGCGAGCATGCCGACGAGCTGCTGGACATTTTCCCGGCAGCAACCGGGGCGGCAGGCGCCCCTGTTCTCTTCTTCATCCACGGAGGCTACTGGCGGCTGCTGTCCAAGGACGACTCCAGCAGCATGGCGCCCACCTTCACGCGCGCCGGCGCCGTGGTGGTGGCCCTGAACTACTCGCTGGCGCCCGCCGTCACGCTGGACCGCATCGTGGACCAGACACGCCGCGCACTGGCCTGGGTGCATGCCCACATCGCCCGCTACGGCGGCGACCCGGGCCGCATCCATGTCTGCGGCAGCTCGGCCGGCGGCCACCTGGCGGGCATGCTGCTGGCCGGTGGCTGGCATGCGGACTACGGCGTGCCCGAGGACGTGGTGCGCGGCGCCGCACCGCTGTCGGGCCTGTTCGACCTGCGCCCGCTGGTGCACACCCACATCAACGAATGGATGCGCCTGAGCGAGCAGGACGCCATTCGCAACAGCCCCGCCCTCCTGCCGCACGGCGCGGCCTGCCCGCTCATCGTCAGCTACGGCGAGAGCGAGACCGATGAATTCAAGCGCCAGAGCGACGACTACCTGGCCGCCTGGAACCAGCGCCGTGGCCCCGGTCCATCGTCAGGCCAGTACGTGGCCATGCCCGGCACCAACCATTTCGACATCGTGCTCACCCTGAACGACCCGGCCAGCCCGCTGACGCGCGCCATCCTCGCGCAGATGGGCCTGAGCGCCCCCACACCGCAGAACCAGCCATGACCCACGCTCCCGACCTGGAGTCGCGCGCCGCGCCCGACGACCACCATGCGCTGCGCCTGTGGCTGCGCATGCTCACCTGCTGCAATCTCATCGAAGGCGAGATCCGCAACCGCCTGCGCAGCGAATTCGACACCACCCTGCCCCGCTTCGACCTCATGGCCCAGCTGCAGCGCGCGCCCGAGGGCATGAAGATGGGCGAGCTGTCGCGCCACATGATGGTGACCAACGGCAACATCACCGGCATCACCGACCAGTTGGAGAAAGAGGGCCTGGTGGTGCGCACCAAGGTGGAGTCCGACCGGCGCAGCTCCGTGCTGCACCTCACCCCGCTGGGCCGCAAGACCTTTGCGCGCATGGCCAAGGCGCATGAATCCTGGGTCATGGGCATGTTCGGCGACATGCCGCAGGCCAGCCGCAACGACCTGTACCAGGCGCTGGGCGACCTCAAGCAGCAGGTGGTGGCCCACCGCTCGCCCACGGACTGAGCGCGCACAGACCCAAGCCCATTCAGCCCTGCACGCAGTTGCGCCCTGCGGCCTTGGCGCGGTACAGCGCACGGTCGGCCGCTTCCACCAGCGCCACGGCGGCACCTTGGGTGGAGCCTGGTGTCGCGCCTTGGGTCGCGCCTTGGGTCACGCCAGCCTCATCGCCCTGCGTCGTGGCCACGCCAATGCTGGCCGTCACATGGCCAAAGCGGCTGATGCGGTGATCCAGGCCCAGGCCCTCGATGCGCGCGCGCAACCGCTCGGCCACCTGCTGCGCGCCGGCCTTGTCGGTATTGGGCAGCACCACGGCCAGCTCTTCCCCGCCATAACGCGCTGCCATGTCGCCGGGCCGCTGCACCGCCTGGGCCAGCGCGCTGCACACGGCCTGCAGGCAGGCATCGCCCGCCACATGGCCGTAGGCATCGTTGTAGCCCTTGAAGTAGTCCAGGTCGATCAGCAGCAGCGACAGCGGCGTGCTCTCGCGCGCAGCGCGACGGGCCTCGCGCTCCAGCACCTCGTCAAAGCGGCGGCGGTTGGCCAGGCCCGTCAACTGGTCCTGGGCGGCCAGCACCTCCAGCCGGCGATTGGCGTCCAGCAATTCCTCGCGCGCGCTGACCAGGGAGCATTCGGCGCGCGAACGCAGCCGCATCGCGGCCGTCAGGCGCCAGCCGATCAACGCAATCGCCAGAAACAGCCCCAGCACCACGGCCAGCGTCAGCAGCGCCTGGCGCCGCCAGGAGCTCAACGCCTCATCGCGGCCCAGGGCCACCGTGGTCACCAGCGGATAGCGCTCGCTGCGCAGAAAGGCATAGATTCTTTCCGTGCCATCCAGGGCCGAGCGGAACGACGCCGTGCCCGACATCGCCCCCACGTAGTGGCGCAGGAAATTGGGCGACTGCGAGAAGTCCCGCCCCAGGTCCTGCTCGCGGAACGGGTGGCGCACCAGCAACTGCCCGCCCGGCGTGCTCAGCGCAATGGCCCCCTTCTCGCCGATATCGATCTTGCCGAACAGCCGCAGGAAATTCTCCACACCCAGCGCCACCACCACCGCGCCTGCAAACTGGCCCTCGGCGTCCGTATAGCGCCGGCTGATGGTGATCACCCATTCGCCCGTGGAGCGGCTGCGGATCGGCGGCCCGATGTAGATGCCTGACGATGCGTCGTCACGGTGGTGCGTGAAGTAGTCCAGGCCGGAGCTTTCCGATCCTTCGGGGAACGCCCCCTTGGACGACATCAGCCAATGGCCCTGCGCATCCACGATCAGCAGCTCGTTGAGCTGGTTCAGCAGCTGCTCCTGCCGGTTGACCAGATACAGCACCCTCTCCAGGAGCGCGGGGCTGGTGCCATCCACCTCCAGCCGCTCGGCAATGCCCAGCAGCAGCATGGAGCTTTGGGTGATCACGCCCTCGGCATAGGTGTTCAGTGTCTGGGCCAGGTTGCGGTTGCTGGTGTCGACCTCGGCCAGCGTGCGCTGGCGCGCCGCCACCAATTGCCAGACCGTGGCCGCAGAAACCGACACGAACACCACCGCCAGCAACCAGGCCACCAGGCGGGCATCACGCTTCACGGGCCGGCCTCTGCCCCCGCACCAGGCCTTTGTCCACCAATCCCTCTCCATCACATGCACCTGCGCCATCTCGGCAGTCCTGCTGCCGTCCGATCTTGGGTTTTCTGCATCCGGCTCAGCACCTGGGCAGCGTCTTTGCGCGGGCGTTTCGGACCTTGACCCAAGTCAAGCCGGAAAAACCCGCGAACCCGGTATTGTCCCCGGCTTCGGAAAAATCGGCCCGACGGGTTGGGATTGGGGGGGTGGTGGCTGGGTAGGCGCCCAGGTTTCGGATAGTACTTCGCCGTTGCCCCGGGGGGCACGGGTTTGGCGACCCGTACACAGGCGCAGTAGCCGCGCACCTCTCGACGGTGGGCGGCCTTCCGTTTTCCCAGCGCTACGCTGGACATGGCTTCGTTTCAACGCGACCATGCGACACATCATTCACAGGAGCCGCCGTTGACCCGCGACACCGGTCACCGAGCCGCACACGCTGCCGTGCCAGGCCTCCACCCCTTCCCAAAGCACCAGCACGCCAGGCTGGCCCATTGCTGAAAAGGACTGGCATGTACTACCCGATTGCCGAGAAAAAGCTGCAAGTGGTTCAGGACTGCATGCAGCAGATATCGCTGCTTGTGGACTTGGGCTGTGGGATTTCTGCCGTGCAGACCACGGTCAGGAGAAGCCTTGCTGAGCTTCTTGATTGCGCATCGGGAGGCGCTGAAGGGGCTGTTGACGCGGCGCAGGCTCGGGAGGTTATGAGGGGACCTGCGCGTGTGGGGGCCTGCATTCGGCCATGCACTAACACTCATGAGCGGTAGCTGCGTGGCATTTAAATTTGATCTTATTTCAGAAGTCAGCATAGTGCACCCAAGCAGCTACTATGGCAGCTCAAATCTGACGTCGTAGACTTCACGCGGCCTAGTTAAACTAGCCCAATGACATCAGCACTCGTCTTGGACGAAACCTTCCCTTGGGTCAAAGACTTGGCTGCCGTTGCGGATGGTGTGGACTATCTAATCCACTTGCCCGTGCAAGCTGAAATCACAGATAGCCGTCCCCCGTTTGGCGGATGCGGCCGATGAACAACATGAGCGCAAACCGGGATTCATCTAACCGATGCTGAAAAATCCCTCAAACGCGGTCAGCCCGCCAACAGAACCGGAAGTCCCCCAGGAGCTACCCGCAGACGCTTCTCGGCAGGCGGTCGCATCCATTCGAGGGGTCGTTTATCAGCTATGGTGGTCTATTGATGCGTGGCTGCGCCTGA
The DNA here is from genome assembly GCF_001682645.1 of Delftia sp. JD2. NCBI lineage: Bacteria > Pseudomonadati > Pseudomonadota > Betaproteobacteria > Burkholderiales > Comamonadaceae > Delftia > Delftia sp. JD2. Next base: position 32,652 of record NZ_LFJT01000057.1, on the reverse strand, counting down.
AAACGCCTGACGAGGTCATCTACCTCGAAGGATCCGAAGACCTCGATAGGGCATCAGCTTGGGAAGCAGTGGCGCAGCAGGTCAAGAGTGAAGTCGATGGGATTTCTCTCAACAATCAACGTGCACTGAAAGCGTTAGAGAACTTCTGGACGCTTCGGTGCCGGGAGACAGTTCGCACCGTCGAGTTTCACTACATCTCGACCGCTCCATCGGTCGTTGAGCGGGATGCTGTATTTGGGGGAATCGCAGGTATGGACGCATGGAGCGTTGCGCGCGACAGCCTCGAGATGGCGTCACGCCTCCAACGATACCTAGCACCTAAGTTGCCTCATAGCAGCGCACTGAGAATTTTTCTTGAAATGGCTGACGCAGCAGACGTCCAAGTTCGGTTCATTCGCCCAATGTATTGGTTCCTGGGCCAGCCCGGCTTGGAAATGGTTCAACGGAACACTGAAGACCGCGTTGTTCACAGACTAAACAATGCTGGCGTCAGTCTGTCGTACTTATCCAAGGTCTGCGACCGCCTGTACGCATTCGTTAGCGAAGTTGTCGTGAGGCCCGAGTCTGCAAACAGACGGCTAACGGCAGCAGACTTGTTTCGTCAAATAGACGCTGCGACCACCGCGCATGTAGCTGTCCCGGCTGTGCAGTACCAGCAATTCATGAGAGCACTTTCCGCTGGATATTTCGACCCAGGCCAAGCGTTGCTGGAGATGATGAGGCTAGATATGCCACCAGCGCCCACGCCGCTACTCAACCGAGAGGTGCTTGTCCGAAGCGTACGCGAGCAAATTGAAACGCACACGGCAGTTCTCCTGACCGGAAGCGTACACAAGGGAAAAACGACAGTGGCCCAACTTGTGGGCCATGCGATATGCCCCACCGCATGGTGGTTCCCGCTGACGAATCGCACGGCAGTCGAAACGGACAACCTACTCAGGGCTCTGGCTACCGCAATCGCCATGCCCGGAGTGCCTTCGCTCGTCGTCGTCGATAACATCGACGTGTCGCCCTTGGGACTTAACTGCTTTGGCGCTGCCTTGGCCATGGTAATAGCTCAGGCCACCCGCTCAAAGCGTTTGCTCTTGTGCACCGCTCGCGGCGAATCCTCAGGGTCAGAGCAACTTGCTTCAATGGCTGGCTTCTTCGAAGTCATCGACATTCCCCCGATGTCCCCAGGCGAGGTGGCAGAACAGTGCTTAGTGCACAGATGTCCCGAAAACCTGTCGGGCGCATGGGGTGCTCTGATTTGTAGTACTACGCAAGGACACCCGAAGCTTGTTCAGGTTCGAATCGCTGAGCTTGGATCTAGTGGGTGGCCAGCCCCTACGAGCGCCGACATAGTGACGGCATCTCCTGCCGTAAAAACGGCACGAGGCACTGCGCGAAGTATGCTACGCGGTGCTGTAACTCCTGAGGTCATCTCTTTTATCTACACCTCCAGCGAAGCGACGTATCCACTTTCTAGAGGCATGTTGCTTACACTCGCCCAATCAATAGATGGAATAACAAACGGAGGCGATGTCATTGACTCCCTTGAAGGCAAGTGGCTTGAGCACTCACTACCTGGCCGACTGTCGGTTACTCCGCTTCTAAAAGGAGCCGTCGAGCAGGTATGGACGCAAGAGCAAAAGAACCACGCGCATGTGCGCCTGTTCGACGCGATCGCGAGCATGCACAATCTCGATGTTGCCGATGCTGCATCGCTATTGTTCCATGCGTTCATCGCTAAGGATGGTTGGCGACTTCTACAATGCGTACGAATCATAGAAACCATCGATGAGGGAGCTGTAGCTAAAGCGCTGTATCAGCAGTTGAACTGGATCCTCTTCGTCGCCTTGGGCCCAGGCGAGCGTTTCTTTGCACCGGATCCAATAGTCAGCGTCATGCTACGCCAAACACAGTTCACAGTTGCTAGTGAATCGGGATCGGAGGCAGTTACCCAAGTGCTTGCTCGATGGACTGAGGAAATAGCCCTCATCGAGAACCACGAAAGACGAGAGGCATTAGAGGCTTCCAGGTGCTCGCGACTAATAATCACCAGAAATCCTCTAATCCCCATTAGAGCTAAGCTAGCAGCAATCTATTCTTTGAGTCAAAGACGCGGCGATATGGCAGAGTACGTCGAAAATATGGCCAAGCGCAACCTGATCGAATCACGGGCAACAATTTCAGGGATCCCAGAGAGAGCAACGATTTCTCAGTTCCATCTTTCGTTGCAAGCAGGATCCATACGAAACCTCGCGAACTTAGCAGGGTTGCTCGATTGGCTTGAGCTAGACGCCGACGATAGTGCACGCATGGATTTTGACTCGACACTGAGTTGGCCTTTCGTCAACTCATGCGGATCTTTTGTGCATGGCGTCTGGTCCTCAGAGAGTACGGAAAAAAATGATTGGGAGCCCACACTGGATTTACTACGGCGCGCGCAGAGCATCACCTTTCGTTACGGGCTGACTTGGTACGGAAGCGAAGTTGCAAGAGCAATATCGATTATCCACTGCGAATATATCGGAGATGCAGTGAGCGCGACTAATACGCTCGACGACGCCGCTGCAATTTTTGGTGAGACGGGGACAATTGCTGAGCAAAGGATGAACGTACTTTTTCAAACGGGTGACCATGTAGCCTCGCTGGAGCGATGGAAAGAACTGGTCGCACGGCCTCAAGCATCGGAGCAGCTTGATGCATTCGCGTACAGAAGGGCTGCAATCAGTGCTTGCCATTTGGAGCAATGGGATAACGCTGAGCAACTCTTCCTTGCTGGTGCCAACGTGTCTGCGCTGCTAACCCTGCCAATCACACGCTTCGGGCTTGTCGTCGACGCCTGTAGAGCGACTACCACAGCAGGTGACTACCAACGGGCTGCACGCATGCTTGCGGACCTACTGGTCGATGCTCCGTCAGAGGCAAGCGAAGATGGAAACGAGAACTGGGAGGCGGTCATTCGAGTGGCGTCGACCACTTGCCAAATCATTAAGAACGCAGCTTTCGACGTGCGCGGTGGAGACAGTTCGCTGGCTTACGGTCGGGCATCGGAGCCAGGGCTGCAGTTCGGTCCCGCAACGCCGGGCCAGCAATTCAGGACATTGATTACGACTGGAAGTGCTGGCCTGCTTGCTGCGCAGCTTGGCGACGTGCCCGAAAAAATGAAGGAGTCGCTGCAAGCCGTCATGCAGTCGCAGGCCCCCTTTGCAAGGCTTCTAGGCGCACAGGCTATGCTGGCCTTTGAGTTCACCCGGAGTTCAAGCACAGAGATCGTACCTGCAATTGCCACCTTTGAGCGTGCAATGAACACTATGCACAGCTTGCCTGACCGGCAGCGTTCGTATGAGCCTCATGCCGACATCGAACCAACTGACGGAAGCACACTGTCGAACGCGGGCTTGGTAGCCTTGTTTATCGCTGCAGCTATATGCAGCGATGAGCCAGAGCAGGCACTATCCAATTGGCATACACAGGCCATAGCATTTTGGGGCGAACGATCCCCTGTAGTGATGAGCCTAAAGAGGATGTCGTTAGCACTATCAATGCGACGGGATGAGGCCAAGAAAATTCTGGCAACCATTGATATTTGTACAACTGAGCAGATTTTTGGCGCAGCAACAGTGCTTTTGCGCGAACCGGCATCGCCAACACTGGCCCTGAGGCTGCACTCGCTATTAGCATCCATAACAGTATGCACGTCGGAAGGCCTTCTGCTTCAACACACGTTTACCCGCGCAGTCGCCCGTCACTTTAGCCCGGTATGGGAGAAATTATCATGCAATGCGTTCTTATTCAAGTCACCGCGCGTGAGCGTGCCTATGCTCCGGCATTTAGTTTCCGATGTCAAATCCGGTAGAATTGGAACCAAAGGACTACTTATTACGGCGGCTATTACGGTCGGCGTCAACCCCGAAAATATCAGCTCACGAATTTCGTAATATGCATAGTATCAATAATATTGCGATTCGCTTGAACGGCGCTTAGTGATTTTTCGAGCTGGCCGGCAATCTTCGAGCACTTCAATCACTTTCTCGCTAAAAAATTTCGCGTCGGGTGTTCAGGCGGGAACAGACTGCAGGGGCTGGCCAGTGACGTTTCTCCCGAATTCCAGACACACCAGAACTGGATGAACCGTCAATTTTCCCAAGATGTCGCGCTATCCCAGAGTGCCTGCCACCGACTGATGCGCCTGAAACCCCTCAATCCTTGAGCAAGCGCGCCTTCACCGTTCGCCCCTTGATCTTCCCGCTATTGAGCCGGGCAACCACGTCATGGGCAATCTTGCGGTCCACGGCCACATAGGTTGCGAACTCGTTGATGTCGATCTTGCCCACTTGCTCGCGGGTGTAGCCCAGGTCTGCGGTGAGCGCGCCCAGCACGTCGCCCGGGCGGATCTTGTCCTTGCGGCTGGCATTGATGTGGATGGTGGCCTTGGATGGCAGGAGCCGGCCGCCGGGAGCCGGTGTCAGTTCGTCCAGCGGGTACCAGACGGATGGGCTGCCCTGCATCTGTTCGATGTTCCCGACCGCGCCCATTTCGTCCATCGTCGCAAGACTCAGGGCCAAACCTTTCTGGCCGGCGCGGCCTGTGCGGCCGATACGGTGCACGTGCACTTCAGGGTCGGGCGTGATGTCCACGTTGATGACGGCGCCCAGATTGGTCACATCCAGCCCGCGAGCCGCCACATCGGTGGCGACCAGCACGGAGCAACTGCCGTTCACGAAGCGCACCAGCACCTGGTCACGGTCACGCTGCTCCAGATCGCCGTGCAGCTCCAGCGCGCTGTAGCCCTGGGCCTGCAGCAGCTCGGCAAGGGCCCGGCAGCGCGCCTTGGTATTGCAGAAGGCCAGCGTGCTCTCGGGCCGGAAATGCTCCAGCAGGCGAGCCACCGAGGGCAAGCGTTCTTCCTTGTCCACCTCGTACCAGCGCTGCTCGATCTGCTCGCCGCTGTGCTGCGCGGCGACCTTGACCGTGACCGGGTCACGCATGAAGCGCGCCGCCAGCTTGGCGATGCCTTCGGGGTAGGTGGCGGAAAACAGCAAGGTCTGGCGCTGTGGGGGGCACTGCTTGGCGACTTTGGCGATGTCATCGACGAAACCCATGTCGAGCATGCGATCCGCTTCGTCGAGCACCAAGGTGTTCAGCGAATCAAGGTTCAGATTGCCCCGGTCCAGGTGATCGATCACACGGCCGGGCGTGCCGACGATCACGTGCGCGCCGTTCTCCAGGCTCGCGTTCTGGCCGCGCAGCGGAACGCCACCGGACAGGGTCACCACCTTGACGTTGTCTTCCGCACGCGCCAGGCGGCGAATCTCGGTCGTCACCTGGTCGGCCAGCTCGCGGGTGGGGCAGAGCACCAGGCCTTGCACCGAGAAATTGCGCGTATCCAGCTTGGCCAGCAGCGCCAGTGCAAAGGCTGCGGTCTTGCCGCTGCCGGTCTTCGCCTGAGCGATCACATCCTTGCCTTCAAGCGCAGGGGGCAGGCTGGCGAGCTGGATCGCCGTCATTTCAAGGTAGCCGAGCCGCTCAAGATTGGCGAGCGTTGCCGGCGAAAGCGCAAGTTTGTCGAAGGAATGGGGGGAAGCCGAGGGAGGAGTCATGGGGGGGCATTTTAAAGTTGGCGATTCCAAGACCGAAGCGCACACGCTGGTCATTGAAAAAGAACAGGAGGCATGCTGGGCAATTGCCAGCATGTGCGAGAGGACGGCCAGCGGGGGGTTGAAGCCATGGATGGCAAAAGACGCGTCAACCGGCGACGGCCCCGGGCGAGACCCATGCGTCTTGGCCCAACGCCGTGTTCTGCATGCCGCCCCTGCAACGCATAACATCTTGACACGCTTTAGGGCTGAAAAGTGTCCGCTCACATCCGAAAACCTTGGAACACTCTGCGCCACGCGCCGAGGAGCGGGGCAGTCCGTCACCCCGCCCCGGCCGCCGCCTGAAAGCCCGCAATGCACCCCACACCACAGGCTGCAGCCTCCACGCTGCAGCCGCCCGACCGCGCGCCCGCGAACTCCTTGCCTGCCTGCGCAGAGCCCGGCCATCTCGGCCACGAAACCAGGAGTTCCTTGATGCCCCCCGCCATGGCCGCCTCCCTGGCGGCCGCGCTGCTGGTGGCCTGCGGAGGCGGTGGGGGCGATACGGCACCCGGTACCGGCAATGGAGGCAACGGCGGCACGGGCACCGGCCCTGGCGGCGGAACCGGTACCGGTACGGGCACCACGGCCACCCCCGCCAGCGACGAGGAAGCCGCGCGTTTCCTGCTGCAGGCGCAGTTCTCGGCCACCGACGAGGAGATCGCAGCGCTGCGCGCCAAGGGCTACGGCCCCTGGTTGGCCGAGCAGTTCGCGCTGCCCGTGGACACCACGGGCACGGCTTGGCTGATGCAGCGCGGCTACGGCGTGGCAGAGGCCGGCACACGCTACGACAACGTCTCGTATCCCTCCGACTTCATGCTCTGGAGCCAGCTTTTCACGGAGCGCGACGCCGTGCGCAAGCGTGTGGCATTGGCGCTGTCGGAGATCATGGTGGTCTCCACCACCGGGCTGGAGCAGCCGTGGAGCATCTTCCTGGCCTCCGGCTACTGGGATCTGCTGAACCAGCACGCCTTCGGCAATTTCCGCACGCTGCTGGAGGCCGTCACGCTCAGCCCGGCCATGGGCATCTACCTGAGCACGCGCGGCAACCAGAAGGAAGACGCCCGCAGCGGCCGCCAGCCCGACGAGAACTACGCCCGCGAGGTGATGCAGCTGTTCACCATCGGCCTCTACCGCCTCAACCCCGACGGCACCGAGCAGCGCGACGGCAGCGGCAACCGCATCGACACCTATTCGGCAGCCGACGTGAGCAATCTGGCGCGCGTCTTCACCGGCTACGACTACGACACCAGCAAGAACCAGCCCACCAACCTGAGCGGCAGCACGGTGACGGGGCTGCAGCAGGCGCTGCTGCCCATGGCATTCAACGCAGCGCGCCATTCCACGCTGGCCGCCACTTTCCTGGGCACCACCGTGGCTGCGGGCACGTCAGGGCCAGCGGCGCTGAAGGCGGCGCTGGACACGCTGTTCAACCACCCCAATGTCGGGCCCTTCATCGGGCGACAGCTGATCCAGCGTCTGGTCACCAGCAACCCCAGCCCCGCCTATGTGGGGCGCGTGGCCGCCGCCTTCGCCGACAACGGCAGCGGCACGCGGGGCGACCTGCGCGCCGTGATCGCCACCGTGCTGCTGGACCCGGAGGCGCGCGGCGCGGCAGGGCTTGCCAGCCCCCAGTACGGCCGCCTGCGCGAGCCCATGGTGCGCTTCGTGCAATGGGGCCGCACCTTCGGGCTGCGGTCGGCACGCGGCACCTGGAAGATCGACAACCTGAGCGACCCGGCCACCCGCCTGGGCCAGAGCCCGCTGCGCTCGGGCTCGGTGTTCAACTTCTTCCGCCCGGGCTACGTGCCGCCCTCCACCCCCCTGGCCACGACGGGCCAGGTGGCGCCGGAGTTCCAGATCGTCACCGAGACCAGCGTGAGCGGCTACCTGAACTTCATGCAGAACGTGATCCGCTTCGGCTACTACGTGAACGCGCCTGACCTGCCCCAGGGCGGCAGCAGCGCGGCCAACGGCTTCGACATCACCTGCAGCTACGCCAACCTGCTGCCCCTGGTGGCCGACGCCGCCGCGCTGGTGCGCAAGGTGGCGCTGCTGCTGTCGGCAGGGCAGGTATCGGCCGCCACGCAGGCGCGCATCGTGGCAGCGCTCAATGCCACGCCGGTGACAGCCACCAGCAACGCCGCCACCCAGCTCAACCGCGTGGCAGCCGCCGTGCTGCTGGTGATGGCCAGCCCCGAATATCTGGTGCAGAAGTGACCGAGCAAGTGACAGAACAGGTGACCGAACGTCTGCAAAGCAAAGCGATATCGCCATGAATTTCATCGACCCCGCCCGCCACACGCGCCGCGCATTCCTGCGCCGCAGCACGCAACTGGCCGCCGCCGGTACCGCCCTGCCCTTCGCCCTGAATCTTGCCGCGCTGGGCGAGGCCGCCGCCTTCGAGGCGAACGACTACAAGGCACTGGTCTGCGTCTTCCTCTACGGCGGCTGCGATTACGCCAACACCGTCGTGCCCTACGACAGCACCCGCTACGGGCAGTACTCCGCCATCCGCGGCGGCAACAGCGACGGCACAGCCGGTGGCATTGCCCTGGCCCGCGCAGCGCTGGGCAATACGCTGCTGCAACCCCGCACGGCGCTGGCCGGTGGCATGCAGTACGCGCTGCACCCGTCCATGACGGGCCTGGCCGGCCTCTTCAACGCGGGCCGCGCTGCGGTGCAACTGAACGTTGGCCCGCTGCTGGTGCCGCTCACGCGGGCCCAATATGCCACCGGCGACCGGCGCAGCTACCCGCTGCCGCCCAAGCTTTTCTCGCACAACGACCAGCAGTCGGTCTGGCAGTCGCAGGGCGCCGAAGGCTCCACCGTGGGCTGGGGCGGCAACCTGGGCGACCTGGCGCTGTCGTCCAACGCCACGTCGCTCTTCACCTGCATCTCGGCCACGGGCAACGCCGTGTTTCTCTCGGGCGACCAGGCGCTGCAGTACCAGATCAGCCCGGGCGGCGCCGTGCCCATCAACGCCGTCAAGGGCGCCAACGTCTATGGATCGACCGCCGTGCGCGGCCTGCTGAGCGAGCTGGTGCAGACGGCCGGCAGCCACGCGATGGAGGCCGAGTACGCCCGCGTCACGCAGCGCTCCATCAGTGCCGAGGGGCAGATTTCTTCGGCCCTCTCCAGCGGCAGCCTGTCCACCGCCTTCCCTGCCAGCAACCCGCTGGCCGACCAGCTCAAGGTGGTGGCCCGGCTCATCGCCGGACGCAACGCGCTGGGCACGCGCCGGCAGGTGTTCTTCGTCTCTTTGGGCGGGTTCGACCTGCACGACAACCTGATCGCCAACCAGCCGCAGCTGCTCGACAAGGTGAGCAGCGCCATGACGGCCTTCTACAACGCCACGGCCGAACTCGGCGTGGCCGACAAGGTCACGGCCTTCACCGCGTCGGACTTCGGCCGCACGCTGACTTCCAACGGCGACGGCTCCGACCATGGCTGGGGCAGCCACCACTTCGTGGTGGGCGGTGCGGTGCGTGGCGCGTCCTTCTATGGCGCACCGCCGCCCATCAGCGTGGGCAACGGCAGCGGCAGCGAAGACCAGTGGCATGTCGGCCAGGGGCGCCTGTTGCCCAGCACCGCCGTGGACCAGTACGCCGCCACCCTGGCGCGCTGGTTCGGCGTGGCGAATACCGAGCTGGCGGGGGTGCTGCCGCACATCGGCAACTTCGGCGGCTCGGCGTATCCCATCGATCTGGGGTTCATGGGCTGAAGCCTTGCTTTTGCGATCGCGGGCTTTGTGGTCAAGGCACGAATGATCAGCCGGGGCCGTCGCTCGCTGCGGCGAGAAGCGGCACCAGGACATCACCAATCGGTGTCGGAACTCCGTGCGCCCGGCCGCGGCGCGCGATGACACCGTTGCGGATATCCCATTCGAGCGGCCGGCCTGCTTCGCGATCCGCCAGTATGGACGTGCCCAGTTCGGCCGGAAATGCCTGCAACTTGTCGAGGATCGCCTGCGGGACCTCATCGCCCAGTTCAGCACCTTCGGCGCGTGCGACGGTCAGGCACTCCCTCAAATAGTCCAGAGTGAGTGTCGAAATGTCGTGCCGGCCGAACATGCCTGAGCGGCGATGCGTGAGTGCCATGAGCCCGGCCGCTGCGTTCTGCAGCAGCTTTTGCCACGCCAGGGATTTGAAATTCGAAACCAGGTCTACCGAGCATCGGGTGCCTTGCAGCGCCTGCGCGACCACGAGGGCCGCGGCCTCGTCAGGCAGGCTGATCCGGGCGTCGCTGCGCAGGAGCACCGACCCGTCGGATTGCGCCTGTGCAGGGAACCACACGACTGCGGGAACGATTCGCCCCTGCGGGCACAGCGGGGTGACACTCTCCACCTGCTCAACCCCGTTTTGCAGAACACACACCACGGTATGCGGACCGCTCAACGCCGCCAGCCAATGCGCAACCGCAGCAGTTTGAGTCGCCTTGACCGCGAGAAAAACAAGGTCCGCCGGACCTTCGACCTGGGCCGGATCCGTTCTGACCGGGCCGGGAACCACGATGCGAAGACCGCTGCCGTGCAGCGTCAGGCTGTCGCGCGGCGTACGACCGCACAGCAACGGCGTGCGACCGACTTCATGCAGCGCAGCAGCAACCGTTGTCCCGATTGCCCCGGGCCCCAGCACCGCGATGCGTGGATGGGTTGGTTGATTCACTGAAACGAGCTCCTTGATTTTGGTGCGCAGCGGCAACCCGTGCACCATTGAAAGCGGTGATTATGATGTTCTGTGCAGTGGAGGGGCAAGTCGACGGGCCTTGCCTTTTGGAATGCAATATGAGTTGACATATATTGCAGTATTCCTCAACGACTGGCGCATATCCGGCTTTGTGATTCCGTGCCTTTGGGCAAATTGCTCCACTTCCGTCGTGTCAAAACGGGTTGTCTGGATAAAATCCAAGGCCTCGGCGCTGGTATTCAAAAACCTCGCAATGGGACGAATACCCAAAAGCCATTTCAGCAATCGCAGCGGAATATGATGCCCGGGCGCCTTCAGCCCAAGAGGTTGTGCCACCTGCTTCAGGAGCTCCTGCAAGCCGGGACTCTGGGCATCGAGGGCCAGCAGGTCCTGGCCCACCATGGAAGGATCAAAGGCGCAACCCGCCACCAACTCGACCAGATAATCCACAGTGACCAGTGGCAACCAGTGCGCGGCAGTACCGGGTACTGCAGCCAGCTTTCCCTGCACCAGATTGCGTATCAGATCCACCAGCGGCTGGCCATCCGCGATATGCCCCGTGCGGCTATGTCCGCAAACCGTGGCGGGGTGTACAACGGTCATCTCTCCACCCTTGGCATTCATGAAGCCGAGGGTCGCGAAATGCGCCTCCAGTTTGCTCGCCTCGTAAGCACCGACTTGGCGATAGATGGCAGGCCAATCCGTCAGCTCCGGATGGCCGGGATCAATCCCGATGCGTTGCAGATGCTCATTGTTTTTCAGCATGTAGCCGCCAATCATCACCAACCGGCTCTCTTGCTCGGCCGCCAACTGCGCCACACGCCTTGCCCCTTCCACATTCACTGCACGTGCATGCTCCATCGAAAGGCCCCAGGCGAAGTGGGCTCCCAGATGGAATACGACCTTGGCCTGCCGCAGGTCCTCTCTATCCGCAAGGCTCAGACCAAGGTTTTCTTGCGCCAGATCGCCGGCTACGGCAAAGACGCGGGCTGCGACGCCACCCAAACCATCGACCTGCTGGCGCAGTTCAGCGAGGCGCTCCGGGCGACGCATCAGCACCCGAATGGTGTGACCTTTCGCGCTCAGGTACGACAGCAAATGCTGGCCGATGAAGCCCGTCCCTCCCGTAACAAAGCACTCCACGCTCATTTTTCTACTCCTTGGCACGATGAAAAAACCAAGTGTAGACTGTCGACTCAACTCTACAGTCAAGCGATTTTTTCCATGAATATCGGGGAACTTGAGGTCCGCAGCGGCGCCACGCGCCATACCTTGCGCTATTACGAGAAAATCGGCCTTATTTCACCATTGCGACGAACCAACAATTATCGCGTTTACACACCGCAAACCCTGCAAGACCTGGACTTTATCCAGCGGGCACAAAGCATGGGATTTTCTCTTGGAGAAATAGGCGAAATTCTGAATGCTCAGAGCAACAAGTCAATAGATTGCGCCGGGGGTGCAAGACTGATTGAAAAGAAGATGGCGGAAATCAAAAAGAAAATCACTGACCTCAAGAGCATTTATCGGTATTTGGATGCGGAGCGCGCAAACCTTGAAGCCAGTGCGGCCAGACAACTTGAGCTTCAGCGACTCAATGACTTCTCCAATTAATTGGACAGGAATCGGAGAATGGATGTCACCACCTTGCTGGTGCCGCTGTGTGCGGTGAGCCAACTGACGCGCCGGCTGATTTCGGTCGGAATGGCCTTTGTGAACATCGGCTATCGGCATGTCCTGGCACTGTCCACAACCTGCCAGTGCCGCCTCGTCCTGTAGGTCACCTTCTGGTCCAAATACGCATCACCCACGTCGTGCGAATTCCACCGGTTGATGCGAAGGAAGAATCCCATGATGAATCCTCGAAATCTTGTCGGACGTAATGGGTTGCGGATGTGTGCTGCGGCCGCACTGTTCACCGTGTCGTCCATTTTTGCTGTGGTGGCGGCTGCCGAGGATGCTCGGACCCGGCGGTTGACACTTTGGGAGGCGGTTGATGCACTTGCCGCGCAAGTGCCATTCAGCCAGCGAAATATCGAGGCAACCCTTTCCCTTCCACTTCGTGAACGTGACGTGCCGGGCAACCCGCTGTCGAATTTTTTCGAGGGTGCAGGGCTTCGCCTTCGTGACAGCCAGCTGGTTTTGAACGTGGATTTGCGAGTGAGGAAAGACGATCCGCGGTTTGCCGTGTTGGTTCTGGACATCGCAGGCGGCTGCGTCAGGATTGCCGACGTGCGTGCTCGTTACGGAACGTTGGAAATTACCGGCTCCCCTCGTGGGCATTCACTGGAGGAGTCGACTTGGTTTTCGTCGGCTCAGCGATGGAGCGAGCTTTCGTTTGGCTTCAAGGAACGCAATCCCGACTGCCTGGCGCAGATAGTGCTTAAAGCGACAAAGCCCGCCTGAGGACGCATGCCGAACGTAGCAAGGCAGCCAAGACCAATCACTCTCCCGCACGGCAGAACCTAGCTCGATGACAAGAACCAGACCCCGAAAAATCCCGCTGGCCACCCTCGAAGAGGCAGCGCGGCTCGCAACCCGAACTGCGCTTGAGCCATTCATGCGCATTCCCGACGGTGTCGAGCTGACGTTGGGAACGTTCTGGGAGGAAGATGAGGTTGTTTTCGAGCTGTACATCGCGAAGGACCAACCCAGGGACGCTGTGGTGCTCACGCAGGCTCGTGTGAATCAGTATGACGGGCAGGTGCGGTCCGTCCGCGTTTTTGAGGAAGCAATGGCAATCATGGCGGCGAAGCGGAAGGCAAAGACTTAAGTCGTCCAGCAGCAGTCGCACCGTTCCATGTCCACAACGCACGTCCTTGAAGATGACGCTGCAATCTGAAAAGGATTCGCGTAACTCACCCTTCCCACTCGGATGCGCAGGCCACCTTGCCGGTCGGTGAATTTCGCAGACGGTTCAGGAAATCCAACTGGCTTCTGGCCGTTTGACTCCCCTTTGCGACGGCTTGCCGCAGCCAGTGAACTGCTTCGCAGCGATTCGCTTTCACCGCGGTACCGTACAAGGTTGGGCCTGCCAGAAGAACCCATGCCAGCGTTTCCTGCGCTTGTGCCTCGCCATCACGGGCCGCCTGGCGCAGCAACGCGAGCATGGGGGCGTAGTCACGTGCCGTCTGGGCTTCCAAGGCCAGTTGATATCGCTGTTCGGCGGTGGTTGCCATGTCGAAGGGCAATGGTGTCGCCTGCGCCAGCGCGCCAGCCAGAGTCGCCGCGATGAACAAGCCATTCCCTGCATGTCGTGCCAGTGCAGCCATCAGACGGAATTTGAATCGCATTTTTGTCTCCACTTGAACTGAGTGCAGCCATCGTCGTAGCAATCCCGATTACTGAAAATGCGGAATTTTCGAAGGCGCCCTCAGGACCACCCAGAGGCTGATTCAAGCTGACGTATCGACACAGTAAAGAACCTGCACAGGATGGACCTCACCGGGTTTTGAGGAGGCTTTAACTCTCAAGAACAAGCGCCCCACACCAGACACCCCCTTGATCAATCTCCCCCCTGGTGGCGCATGATCACCCTGGCGGCCGCGCTGCCCTGCACTCGCCGGTACGCAAGACACAACCACCCCACGGAGCCAAGCATGACCAAGTCCCTCTTCATCAGCCTCCCCGTGACCGACCTCGGCGCCTCCACCGCCTTCTACAAGGCGCTGGGCTTCAGCCAGAACCCGCAGTTCAGCAGTGAGGATGGTTCCGCCATGGTCTGGAGCGAGGCGATCCAGGTCATGCTGGTCACGCATGCCAAGTGGCGCACCTTCACGCAGCGCCCGTTGCCGCCGGCCGGCTCCTGCGGGTTGATGCTGTCACTGGCCCTTGAGAGCCGCGCCGCCGTCGATGCCATGAACGAGGCCGCCGCGGCCCATGGCGGGCAGGCCGACGTGAATCCGATGGAGGACCACGGCTTCATGTACACGCGCGATCTGGCCGATCCTGATGGACACATGTGGGCGGCGCTGTGGATGGACCCGGCGGCCATGCCTGCATCCGCTGGGTGAGCGAGGCTGAACGCGGCTGGACGCAACTTCAGGCTTGCCGCGCAGATAGCCCGGAATTCGGCGGTGCATTCTGCGGTGCGGCGGTGATGCGCGGATACTGTCCCGTCCCCCACTGCGGAGCAAAGCATGCGATTGCCGAAGTCTGGTCTCATCCCCTGGTTGCTCATGGCTGCAACCCCTGTGTTGGCGCAGATCAATGCGGGAACCCTGCCTGCCACTGCATCGCCCCCGTTCAAGGTCAGCAAGGTCGCGCAATTCGATCTGCCCTGGCGCATCGCCTTCCTGCCGGACGGGCGCATGCTGGTCACCGAGAAGGTTGGCAAGCTGTTTCTCGCGGCCCAGGACGGGCAAAAGCTCGAAGTCACCGGCGTGCCGCCCGTGCTGCATGAAAACCAGAACGGCCTGCTGGGCGTCTACCTGGCCCCTTCGTATGCGAGCGACGGGGCCATCTACCTGACCTATTCGGAGCCCGGAGAGATCCGCGGCACGTCGAGCCTGGCGCTTGCGCGCGCCACGCTCAGGATCGGTGCCGGCACCGCTGCGCTGGAAGACCTCAAGGTCATCTGGCGCGACCCCGTCAAGGGCAAGGGCGGGCAGGTGGGTGCCGCCGTGGCTTTTTCGCCGGACCAGAAGTTTCTGTTCCTCACGGCCGGGGACCGCCAGCGCTTCACGCCTGCCCAGGACCCGAATCAGCCGGCTGGCAAGATCCTGCGGCTGACCTTGGACGGCAAGCCCGCGCCCGGCAATCCGATGCAGGGGCAGACCGGTGCAACGTCGGTTCCTGTGATCGATCCGCCCAAGGACACCGAAGCCGCCAAGACCGCGCCGGTGTTGCGCACGTTTGTCTTTGACGGTCCGAATCTGACGCCGTCCGAGACTTGGTCCACGGGGCATCGCACGCCCTACGGCCTGGCGTTCGCGCCGGATGGGCGTCTTTGGGAGCTTGAGCATGGGCCGCGCGGCGGCGATGAGCTCAACCTGATCGAGCCGGGCAAGAACTATGGCTGGCCGCTGGTCTCCTATGCGGTGAACTACAACGGCGTGCCCATTGCCAGCCCGGATACGCGAACGGACCTCACCAAGCCCGTGATCTACTGGACGCCAGTCTTCGCGCCGGGCAGCCTGATGTTCTACAGCGGCGAGATGTTTCCGCAGTGGAAGGGCTCAGCGTTTGCGTCCGGCCTGCTGACCCGCGCCCTGCACCGGATCGAGGTGAACGGCGCGAGCGCCACGCCTGCCGAGCACTGGACGGTAGGCTTTCGCGTCCGCGACGTGGCGCAGGCGCCGGATGGTGCGCTGTGGCTGATCGAGGACGACCGCAAGGGCGGTCTGTATCGGCTCACGCCGAAGTAGGCAGCTGGAGGATGGTTGCCGCGCTGGGCATGGCCTGCGGGCACAGGCCCGGCGCTGGCAGCGCCACCTGCCATCAAAGGCTCAGGTCCATGCCCAGCATGGTGGCCAGGCCGAAGGTGAAGAGCAGCACGCACAGCAGCAGCAGCGTGAAGACGGCAACGATCTTGCCACTGGCAATGAGCAGCTCGCGCCGGCTCGCCCCCTTCTTCTTGCCCTGGTCGTAGTGCCACTTGATGGCGAAGAACATGGCCGTGCCGAACACGAGCACCTTGAAGGTGACGAAGACTATGGGGACCCAATCGATCATTTTGAGAGCTTCCAGCCAATGACTTGGCACTGTCCATGGTGGGGAGCCTCCCTCCCGGACATGGGAGGCGAGAGCATCAGCGACGGCCTTGCAAGCACGGTGCTGCCACACCTTGTGGCGCATACTACCCAAAAGCAATTTCCATACATGAGCCCATACGTCGCCGCTTAAATCCATGCAAGATGAGCCTTTGCCCCTCTGGTTGCCGCAACTGGCCGTGCAGGGCGGCCCCCGATTCCTGCAGATCGCCGATGCCTTGCAGGCAGCGTTGGCAGACGGATCGCTGAAGCCCGGTGACCGCCTGCCCCCACAACGCCGGCTGGCGGCCCAGCTGGATGTGGACCTGACGACGGTCACGCGCGCCTACGACGAAGCCAGGCGCCGCCAGCTGCTGGAGGGACGCGGCGCCAGAGGCACCTATGTCGCGGCGCCCAAGGTGGAGCTGAACGCCGTGCTGGACCTGAGCATGAACACCCCGCCACCGCCGGCTGGCGTGGACCTGGACGACATGTTGAAGCAGGGCCTGTCGCAAGTGCTGATGGGTGCGGATGCCCAGTTGCTGATGACCTACCACCTGGGCGGGGGAAGCGACTCCGACCGCAAGGCGGGCGCCAGGTGGCTGCAGCCCATGTTCGGAGATGTGGATGCCCGGCAGCTGGTGGTCTGCCCGGGCGCGCAGGCGGCGATTGCCGCCCTGGTGCTTGCGCTGACGGAGCCTGGCGATGTGATCCTGACCGAGCCCACCAGCTATCCCGGCCTGCGTGCCGCAGCGGCCCAGTTCGGCCGGCGCATCATTGCGGTGCAAGCGGACAGCCAGGGGATCATGCCCGAGCGGCTTGAGCAGGCATGCCGCCAGCACAGGCCCGGGCTGGTCTACCTGAACCCCACGCTGCAGAACCCGACCGCCATCACGCTTGCCGAGGACAGGCGCCAAGAGATCGCCAGCATCGCAAAGCGCTGCCATGTGCGCATCGTCGAGGACGATCCCTACTGGCTGCTGGCCGATGCCCCGCCGCCGCCGATCGCCAGGTTTGCCCCGGAGCAGGTGTACTACATCTCCACCCTCTCGAAATGCCTGACGCCCGGTTTGCGGGTGGCCTTCGTGCTCCTGCCTGACCCGCACGAGCGCCAGCGTTTCCTGGTCGCGCTGAGATCGTTTGCGCTGATGGCCACGCCGCTGACGGCCGCCCTGGCCACGCAGTGGATCCTCGACGGTTCGGCCGGAAAATTGATGGAAGGCGTGCGCAAGGAGGCGCGCCTGCGCCACCGGATGGCCAGGGATGTGCTGGCCGGCCGGTACAGCGGCGCGGGAGACGGCCTGCATGTATGGCTGGAGCTGCCGAGTTACTGGAGCCCCTCGCAGCTTGCGCGTGCCGCCGACAGCGAGGGCATCGCCGTCACGCCGGCACAGGCCTTTGCCACCGGCGGCGAATCCGTGAATGCCATCCGCATCTCCCTGGGCAGCATCAAGGACCGTGGACGCCTGCAGGCGGGTCTTCAACGGCTGTCGCATCTGCTTGCGCGCCTGCCCGAGTCGTTCAGCGCCGCCGTGGTTTAGCGGTTCAGCGCGCATCGAGGCGTGAGGCGTTGTGCCGATGGGTTGCCACAACGGCTCAAGGCGCCCCGGCAACCCGGGGGGGGGGGGTGCATGCCTTTGAAAGCAGGCCTGGGCATGGCCCGCCGGCCGCTCAAGGCTCCAGAGCGAAGTCCACCGCCGCCTGCGCATGCAGGGCGGTGGTATCCAGCACGGGCACAGGGCAATGCTCCTGCTGCACCAGCAGGCTGATTTCCGTGCAGCCCAGCACCATGGCCTGCGCACCCTGCCCGGCCAGCTGCGCCATGATGCGTTGATAGGTGCGCCGCGACTCTTCAAGAATCCGGCCCGTGCACAGTTCCTCGTAGATGATGCGGTGCACCTCGGCGCGGTCTGCCTCCTGCGGCACCAGCACCTCCAGACCCTGCTGCTGCAGCCGCTCGCGCATGAAGGGCTGCTCCATGGTGAAGCGTGTGCCCAGCAGCCCCAGCTTCCGGTAGCCGCGTGTGCGGGCTGCGTCGGCTACCGGGTCGGCAATGTGAAGAAAAGGGATGCGCACCGCTGCCGCAATGCGGTCTGCCAGCTTGTGCATGGTGTTGGTGCACAGCAGCACGCCGTCCGCCCCGCCCTGCTGCAGCCGCCGCGCGGCATCCTCCAGCAAGGCGGCGGCGTCGTCCCATCGGCCTTCATGCTGGGCCTGCTCGATGGGCCCAAAATCCACGCTGTACATGAGCAGTTTTGCGGAGCGCAGCGGGCCCAGCCTGTCACGCACGCCCTGATTGATGAGCCGGTAGTACTCGGCGCTGGACTCCCAGCTCATGCCACCGATGAGACCGATGACGCGGTGAATTTCCGTGTGGTTTGAGTTCATGCCCGCAGTGTGGGCAGCGGCCAATTTCGCGTCTATCAGGAAATTTCAGTTCAGGAACGCAAGGCGAGACAAGGGCCATACAAGGCAATACAGCGATGACAGATCACGAACCACCGGGATTCGAGGTGCAGCTGCTGGGCCGCACGCCCTACAGCAGCCATGACCCGACCCGCCTGCATTCGCTGGGCATCGCGCTGGAGCGCCAGCAAGGCGTGCATGCCATTGCCAGCGATCGCCGCGTCGACTTCGATACCTGGCCCGGGACGGTGGCATGCACGCCGCCGGGCGTCGACGTGTTTTCCGAATCGGCCACGGGCGGCGAGTACCTGGTGGTTCGCTGCACCCAGGCGCATTGGGAACAATGGCTCAGCGACGGCGCGTCTGCAACCCAGGCCCGGCGCGTTGTGACGCCCGGGCAGCGCAGCGCCTTGAAGATGGCCCACCAACTGCGCCAGCTGCTGCTGAGCACCGAACCGGACACGCTGGCCATTGAGCAGGCTGCGCTGTGCTTCATGGCCGGGCAATGCCATGCGCCCACCGCCCGCGTCGAGGCCTTGCGCCCGGTGTACCGCCCTGTCCTGGAGCGCATGGCGGCCGAGTTTGCGCAGCCGTTGAGCATTGCCCAGCTGGCCCGGATGGTCCAGCGCACGCCGCTGCAGTTTCTGCGCGAGTTTTCCCAGCTGCTGGGCATGACGCCGCATGCCTTTCTTGTGGAAATCCGCGTGCAGGCGGCCCGCTCCATGATGCGGGCAGACACCCATTCCCTGGCGGGTATCGCCCACGATTGCGGCTTCAGCCATCAGTCGCACATGGGCGCCGCTTTCCGCAAGACTCTGGGACTGACTCCCCGCCAGTACCTGGCCCGCATTCGTCACACGGGCAAGCAATGACGGATGGAGCACCTGAGACAGCCACAGCCAGGACATAGGGCTTGAAGGGCTTTCCAGGGAGTGCCGGGCCCTTTCAGCTGCCCGTGTTGGATTTTCATAACTATTGTCAATCCGAACAGACGGACTCGACCTGCGCACTTCAACCGCGCATACTTAAGTCTGTTTTTCTCACTACTGCTTTGGGTTGCAAACGGGGTTGCCACTGAGGTTGCAACTGGGGGTTCGATTGGGATTTTCTATCGCGCGGCAACCACGATTTGCCGCGTATCGGTCAATGGAGCGGATTAATGATAATTCATTCCTTTTATCAACTCATATCGCACCGCTTGGCCATCGCACTCGGAGCCGAGGATAGCCAGCCCGCAGGCAGCGTGTGAATTCAATGTGCGTACACATCTGATAGAGCAGATCAACGAAATGAGCCTTCGTAAATCCACATTCGCACCTTTGAGCAGAATTTTCGCTTTTGCCATTGAACTGGATGGAGTCGACCGTGTTCTGTCTGTCGTTCGTCGGCATCTCGGCATGGATGTCGCCTTTGTAGCCCGATTCCGGGAAGAGGATCGGGTGCTGGAGCATGTGGACGAGAGCACTGCCGGAGTGATTTTCCAGCATCAGAAGATTCCATTGAGCGAGGGCTATTGCCAGAAAGTGGTCAATGGCGAGTTGCCGGAGTTGATTCCCGACACCTCCCTGTTGGCCGCGGCCCAGGAGATACCGGAAACGCACACCATTCCTATCGGCTCACACCTGAGCGTTCCCATCCGCCTGGATGACAACCAATTGTTCGGCACCTTGTGCTGCTTCAGCCACCAGCCCAATCCTGCGCTGAATGCGCACGATATGTCGCTGCTGCGGGCATTCTCCGATTTATTGGGACTTCATTTCAGTGCGACTTCTGCCGTCCGGCATGCAAGAGACAAAGTGACGCACGAAATTCGGCTTGCAATGCAAGGCAATGCGCTGCGCCCCGTATTTCAGCCCGTATACACCATCGCGACCGGCAAGCTGCACGGTTTCGAATGTCTGTCACGCTTTGACCTGGAGCCACGTCGCCCGCCCGACCAGTGGTTCAAGGCAGCGCATGAGGTGGGGCTGGGGCTGGAGCTGGAGCGCCATGCGATCGACACAGCGCTTGGCGCACTTGGCAGCCTGCCCACCGACTGGCTGCTCGCCGTCAACTGTTCGCCGCAGCTGATCCAGTCGGGGCAGTTGCCCAGGCTTCTGGGTTCGGACCGGGATCTCTCTCGCGTGACGCTGGAAATCACGGAGCATGCCGCCGTGGATGACTACAGGGCTTTGGCCGATGCACTGGCGCCGCTGCGGCGCCGGGGCGCAACCTTGGCAGTCGACGATGCGGGGGCCGGCTACTCCAGCATGCGGCACATACTGCATCTGCAACCAGACATGATCAAGCTGGACATGAGCATCACGCACGATGTCGATACCGACCGCAGCCGCCGTGCGCTGGCCAAGGGCCTCACGAGCTTCGCGCACGAGATAGGAAGCGTGGTGGTTGCCGAGGGTGTGGAGACAGCCGAGGAATTCAACACTCTGGCGAGCCTGGGCGTGGATTTGGCCCAGGGCTACTTTTTTGCCAAGCCGATAGGGCCGCAAGAGGCGCTGGCAATGGGCGCTGCAATATAGGCCACGATCTTCCTGCAGGCATCCTCGTCCGGCCGCCCGCCGCCTGTTGGCCGAAACCGCCGAAGGCAGCACCCAGCCACCAATTGACCGAAATCAAGCGCCACCGGCAATTGCGCCCGGCCGCCGCGCACCCGGCGCATAATCTTTCGCATTCTTTCCCCCAGCCCATCCGCCATTGCAGGTCTGCATGCGGCAGGCGCGCCCAGCGGCCATCGCGGCGCTCCAGCATTTCCCCAGACTTCCAGCAAGTGCCTCTCGGCAGGCGGCCATGGGCATGCCTACGGTGAACCCAGATGGAAGTTTTGCAGCAACTCGAACCCCTCATGCGCGAGATCATCGCGCCCCAGGCCGCGCAGATTGACGAGCAGGCGCGCTACCCGCGCGCTGCGCTGGATGCGCTGGCCGCAGCCGGCCTGCTGGGCCTGATCAGCGCCAGCGAGGTGGGCGGCCGGGGCAAGGGCCTGGCCGAGGCGGTGCAGGTCATTGAGCGCATTGCCCAGGACTGCCCCTGCACGGCCATGGTGCTGACCATGCACTACTGCGGCGTGGCACTGATCGAGCCCTTTGCCGATGACGCGGTGCGCCACGACATTGCCGCCGGCCGCCACATCACCACGCTGGCCGTGTCCGAGGCGGGATCGCGCAGCCATATCTGGGCACCCACGGGCACGGCCACCGCCGCTGAAGATGTCATCCACCTGAATGCGCTCAAGAGCATGATCACCTCGGCCGGCGAGGCCGATTCCTATGTCTGGATCTCGCGCGCCACGCAGGGCGAGGGCAATACGCTGTGGCTGGTGGACAGCCGCCTGCCGGGGCTGTCCATTCCCGGGCGCTTCAACGGCATGGGGCTGCGCGGCAATGCGTCGTCGCCCATCGAGGCGCGCGATGTGGGCGTTCCACGCGCCCGCATGCTGGGCGCCGATGGCGAGGGTGAGGCCGTGAAGGGCCGCCACCTGATGCCGTTTTTCCCCACGCTGATCGCCACCACCTCCATCGGCCTGATGCAGGGCGCACTGCGCCGCGCCGTGGCCCATGTGGCGGGCACGCGCTTTGCGGAAAGCGGCAGCTCGCTGGCCGACCTGCCCACCATCCGCGCCTACCTGGCCCGCGCCCAGCTGCGCCTGGAACAGGCGCGCCTGCTGCGCGACGACACCGTGGCCGCCGTGCAGGCCGCCCGCCCCGACACGCGCACGCGCCTGCTGCAGACCAAGGCCGCCGCCGCCGAAGCCGCGCTGGAGGTGACCGACATTGCCATGCGCGTGTGCGGCGGCGCCGCCTTCCGCAAGGAGCTGGGCATAGAGCGCCTGTTCCGCGATGCGCGTGCCGCCTCGGTCATGGCGCCCACCACCGACGTGATCTACGACATGCTCGGCAAGGCCATGTGCGAAGCCGCTGCCTGAACCTGCGCCGAAGATCCTGTCGATAGCCTCAATCCCCTTCCCCATCCAGCAAAGGACTTCCGAATGACGACAACCGCCCCCGTGATCAAGCTCGGCGCCGTGGCCTACGCCCCCAAGGTGATCACCATCTGGGAAGGCTTCAAGGCGTATTTCATCGAGCGCGGCTACTACTTCGACTACGTGCTCTATTCCAACTACGAGTCGCTGACCGAGGCGATGATCGCAGGCGATGTGCACCTGGCCTGGAACTCGCCGCTGGCCTTTGTGCGCGCCGACCGCATGGCCCGCGCGCGCGGCCTGCGCGTGGAGTCCATCGCCATGCGCGACACCGACCTGGACCTGCATTCGCTGCTGGTCGTGCCCGCCGACAGCCCCATCCAGAGCGTGCAGGACCTGCGCGGCAAGACCGTGGGCTTCGGTGCGGTGGACTCGCCCCAGGCCACGCTGATCCCGCTGGACCATCTGCGCCAGGAAGGGCTGGTGGCCGGGCGCGACTACACGGCACGCCGCTTTGACGTGCTGGGCGGCAAGCACGGCGACCACATCGGCGGCGAGCGCCTGGCCGCCGCCGCCATGGTGGCCGGCGAGATACAGGCTTCCTGGATGGTGGGCAAGAACTACCAGGCCTTTGCGCGCGAAGGCACGCTGCCGGCCGGCGGCACGCGCGTGCTGGCCACCTCGGGCGCGTTCGACCACTGCAACATGACGGCCGGCCCGCACATCGATGCCGAACGCGCCGCCGCCTTCCGCGACATCCTGCTGGCCATGTCCTGGGACGACGCGGCCGTGCGCCCGCTGCTGGAACTGGAAGGCCTGAAGGTCTGGCACCCGGGCCGCGGCACGGGCTACGGCCTGCTGGAGCGCGCGGTGACGGACGAGGCCTTCTACGACGCCGAAGGCCGCATCACCGTGCAGGACTACCGTTACTGACACGCGCCATGGCCATGCCTGATTCCGACAGCGGCGCCCTGCACGCCCGCACCCTGCCCGCCTCCACCCTGCCTGTCATCGACCTGCAGGGTCTGGGCTTCGATGCCGGTGCCCATCTTCTGGTCAAGCACGCGCTGGCCGCCCTGCCCGTGGGCGGGCAGCTGCGCGTGACCGGCAGCGCGCCGGGCTGGCAGGCCCAGCTGTCGGGCTGGTGCAGCGACCAGGGCCACAGCCTGCGCTGGAAGGATGGCGCGGGTGCAGCACAGACCATGGCCATCGTGGCGCGCGGCGGCGCGCAGTCCGGGCGCTGGCGTGGCGCGGCGCAGACGGGCCGCAGCGATGCGCGCTCGGGCGGCGATGCCGTGGCCGCGCAGGCCCAGCCTTTCTGGGGCCTGGCGGCGCGGGG
Source organism: Delftia sp. JD2 (assembly GCF_001682645.1). NCBI lineage: Bacteria > Pseudomonadati > Pseudomonadota > Betaproteobacteria > Burkholderiales > Comamonadaceae > Delftia > Delftia sp. JD2. The sequence continues at coordinate 8,986 of NZ_LFJT01000057.1, read as the reverse complement.
CGCGCAGGTGGAAGCCGGGGCGCCGGCCTTCCATTTCCGGCTCAGCGACAAGCTGCAGGTCTGGACCGACAGCGCCGCCGACCTCTACGCCCAGGCCGTGGCCGCGCAGTGGAATGCCGACACCGACATCGACTGGTGCGATGCGCCCGAGCTGCCCGCGCCCGTGGAGGACGCCATCGTCCAGCTCATGACCTACATGGTGGAGAACGAGAACGCGGCCCTGCTGGTGCCTGCGCGCTTTCTGGGCCAGCTGCACCCGCACTACCGCGAGCTGCAGGCGGCGCTGGCCATCCAGGTGGCCGACGAGGCGCGGCACATCGATGTCTTCACGCGCCGCATCCGCCGCCACGGCCGCGAGCCCGCGCTGTCCACGGCGGGTGGACAGGCCTCGCTCAAGAGCCTGCTGGACGAGACGGATTTTTCCGTGGCGGGCTTTTTGCTGTCGGTGCTGGGCGAAGGCACCTTCGTGCACCTGCTGCAGTTCCTGCAGACCGAGGCGCCCGACCCCCTCACACGCCAGATCTGCCGCCTGGCCGCGCGCGACGAGGCGCGCCATGTGGCCCTGGGCATGTCCCACCTGCTGTACCGCCTGCAGCACGAGCCCGGCTTCCAGCACCAGCTGGCCCAGGCCGTGGAGCAGCGCTTCGACAACCTGGCCGGCACCTCGGGCCTGAACGAGGAAGTCTTCGACGCCCTGATCCTCATCGCCGCTGGCGCCCTCACCCCCGAAGCCCTGGCCCGCGGCGCCGCCCGCGTGCAGCAGCTCATGCGCGACATGGCCGACGGCCGGTTTTCCAAGCTGCTGCGGCTAGGGTTCGAGCGTGGGCATGCCGAGCGGCTGGCTTCGCTGCATACGAGGAATTTCATGTAGACGGGGAACAGCCCACTTGAAGGCTGCGCAAGCACCCTCAATTCCGGCGAATGAAGCTCAAGCGCGTGCTCTTCTACTGCCTGCTGCCTTTCGCAGTGGCGCTTGCGCTTGTCGGGTTTCCCATGACGGTGGCTCCGCCCCGCGCGACCAAGGCGGGCCAGGAGCAGTCTGCGCCTGCGCAAGAGCGGCGTTGAGCTGCGGGAGCATTTCTCGCACGGCGAGGCCCGAACCCCAGCCTCAATCCACCATCAATTTATTGTTGTTCAGCAGCTGCGTGATGATCTGCTGATCCGTGGCGGCACCGGAATACAGCGTCTGCAGATTCACGCCTTCCAGGATGATCTGCTGGGTCTCGGCCGATGCCGAATAGCCTGCACCCACCGCATGGGAGTCTGCACCGAAGCCGCCCGTGTGGCTGACATGGACCCAGGTATCGCCTCCCGTGATCTCGAAGTGCAGGTAGTTGGCCAGGTTGCCTGCGGCATTGCTGGGGCCTGCGGATTCACCCTGCAGCAGGTCGCGCAGGTCCAGTACATCACCGCCTGCGCCGTTGGTTCCCGCTGCCGCCGTGGAGAAGTTCTGGATTCGGTCCAAGGCCGGCGTTCCCGCCGCCCCCTGATCTCCCAGCAACCAGACAAAGACATCCACAAAGTTCTCGCCCGCATCGCCGCCTATCAACAGGTCGTCGCCGGAGCCTCCGATCAGCCGGTCCGTGCCCGATCCCGCGTTGAGGGTGTCGTTGCCGCTGCCGCCGATCAGCACATCGGAGCCCAAGCCCGCCGACAGGTTGTCGTCGCCACCGCCCCCGAAAACGATGTTGTTTCCGCTGCCGGCGTTGATGGTGTTGGCGCCGTTGCCACCGGTGATGTATTCGTTGGCCGAGCTGCCCGTATGGTTGCCGCTCTCGGTCGTGGTGATATCCACGGTCGTATATGAGGCCTTGAGCGTGACCACGGTGGATGTCGATGCCGTGAAGCCGCCGCTGACCTCCGTCGCCGTGACCTGGACCGTGAGATACGTGGCGTTCGTGGTGTAGCTGCCAGGCAGATTCAGGATGAGATTGGGCAGGTCGGCCTCGGTGAATTGCCAGACACCACCACCCAGGTTCGTACCCGCATTGAAGGACAGATTGGTGGGCAGTCCACTGATCCTGATCGACAGGGTTTCCGAGCCATCCGTATCCACCAGCTTCGTGGTTATCGGAAACCTGACGCTGGTCCCGCCTGTGCCGTGTGCGATGGCCAGCAGGGACTTCAGGACAACGACCGAAGGAGCGCTGGCCGTTCCAACCGACAGATTGACCGTGCCGATACTGGTGCCGCCGCGCCCATCGCTGACGTCGTAGAGAAAGCTGGCCGGTCCTTCGTAGCCTGCAGCGGGCGTGAACAGCACCCCGCCCGCCTGCAATGCGAGGCTGCCATTGACCGGCGAATGAGCCAAGGTGATGGTCAGGCTGTCGCCGTCGGCATCCGTGTCATTGGCCAGCAGCGTGGCAAAGCTGATGCTCAGCGGGATGTCCGTGGCAACCATCAATTGATCTGCCACGGCAACCGGTGCATCGTTCACGGGAGTGACCGTGATGGAAACGGTGACGATGTTTCCCATGGCCTGCCCGTCGCTGGCACGGTAGGTGAAGCTATCGGAAGTCGTCTCGCTGCCGTTGTGGGTGTAGCTGAAGGTGCCATTCGCATTCAGGGTCAAGGTTCCATGCGCAGGACCCGTCACCAGCACCGCGACGAGCGGATTGCCGTCACGGTCCGTGTCGTTGGCCAGCACGCTGGTTGCACCGCTGGCAAGGACCGTGGCCACAGCGCCCTCGGCCACCACTATCGCATCGGAGACAGACACTGGCGGTTGATTGCCGGAGGGCGCAGCAGCAACCGTCACCGACACACTGGCCGTGGCAGAACCGCCCCTGCCGTCGCCAATGGTGTAGGTGAAGCTGTCGCTGCCGGTGAAGTTGGCGTTCGGCGTGTAGACCGGATTGCCCGTGACGGCATCCACGACCACGGAACCGTGGGTGCCCTGGGTGATGCCGGAAACGGTCAGGCTGTCCCCATCCGCATCGCTGTCGTTCCCGCGCACGGCGATGGTGACGGATGTATCGGCATCGGTGGTGGCCGTGTCGTTGCCGGCCACGGGCACCCGGTTCACGAAAACACTCAGCGTGCTGGACGCGCCGGTCTGCACGGTGTATCCGATGGCCAGCGGATGGCCGCCGCTGTAGTTCGCATCCGCCTGGAAAGTGAAGCTGCCGTCTGCCTGCAGCGCGAAGGTCCCGCGCCCCGCCACGTTCCGGGAGCTGCCGGCCGCCACGGTCTGGCCTTCATAGGTGAAGCTGGCGACCACAAGCGCCCCATCGGCATCGGAATCGTTGGACAGCACATTGCCCGTGCGCTGCCCGGCCGTGTCCACCTGCACGCTGTCGGGCGCAAGCACGCTGGGATGGCTGCCGCGCACGGTGTCCGCCGCCTCGGCGCACAGTTGCGCCACGTCCACCCAGCAGGAATCGCCCGCCTCCAGCGCGGCGCCGACTGCGCAGGAGCTGCCGGGACGTGGGGCCGTAGAGGGAATCGCGCCCGGCACGCCCAGCGGAAAGCAGGTGTTCCACACAGGGTCCGTGATGCCGGTGATTTTCAGCCGCACCGACGTCTGGTTGCGATAGACCACGGGCAGGAATCCCTGTGGTGCGCCATCGGCACCCACCGCTGTCGTCTGCACGGGAACGGTGAGCGTCTCGCCTGCGGCCTGGTTGAAGGCTTCCTGCAATTCCTGAATCTGGGCCTGCACCCGCTCGCCCCAGACCGCCGTGGCCGCGGTCACGACAACAGCACCGCCCATGGCCCATGCACGCAGGCCGACCAGGGAGATCCGCCCTTTTTGCACACCTCGCACAAGGCAGGCCCCCAAGGCCAACGCCAGCAGCGCAAGAGCGCCAGGGTGGTCCACAGGAATCGCCGCCGGCGCCACGGCTGCCAGCGGTGCCACCGTAATGCTCTGGGCCTGGGCGGCCGGTAAGGCAACAGCAGCAGCAAGAGCGCTGCATGCCTGTACGAAGCCGACGCCACGAGCGGGGAAATGGAAACGTTGCAGCATGGGCCTTGCCTGGAGAATGCGAACCAAACCGGCGAGGGAACAGCCCTTGCCGCTGCCTTCAGGCACATCACAAACGACTGCGCTGCTGACAAATTCTTACTCTAGGCGATCGCTTTCGCCGCGCATATCCCTGAAAACAGGTAATTGGCCAGCCGACGCCGCGAAGAAAGGGGCCATTTGAAGGCCGCATGGCCATACCAGCATCGGTAACCCCCTTACCGCAACCGCGCCAATCTCCGCCCGAACTGCTTCAACTCCAGCGCAGCAGCCTGCGCCACGCGTCCTGCATCGCTTTCGCCGTCAGCCGCCCCGGCCACAGCCAGCACCGCCAGCCGGCTCTGGTAGCGAGATTCCTGCAGCGGCCTGAACACCAGCTTGCCCCGGTACAGCGAGGCAAAGGACGAGGGGACAATGGCCACGCCCAGGCCGCAGGCCACCAGGGCGAGCACGTTGACGAACTGGCCGGCCTCGTGGCGTATGGAGGGGGTGAAGCCCGCGTCCAGGCACAGGGCCACGGTGCGGTCGAAGTAGTCGGCGTCTTCGTAGCGCGCAAAGCCCACGAAGGGCTCATGCGCAGCCGACTGCAGCGGTAGCGCGCCTTCGCCAGCCGCCAGCGGATGGGACGGCGCCATGGCCAGGCAGTAGGGATCGTCCATTCCGGCCACTTCCTCGGCCAGTGGCTCGCCCTTGCCGGGGCGCCCGAAGCCCAGGTCCAGCTCTCCGGCGCGCAGGGCGCGCAGTTGCTGCGAGGTGATCATCTCGCGGGCTTCCACGCGCAGGTTCCAGCCGGCGTCGGCAATGCGGCGCAGCAGGCCGGGCAGCACCGAGTGCATGGCCGACGGAACCAGGCCCAGGCGAACCGCGCTACCAGTCGCCGAACATGGGCGGCTTCACGGTGCGCGGCATGTATTCGTTCGGCGAGGCGGCGGGCTCCAGCGTGGCCAGCCTGTACGGCGGCTCCGTGGACTATGCGGCCGGGCCCTGGGCACTGGGTGCATCGTGGATGCAGCGGCGCACCACGGCCGTGAATACCGACCGCTATGCGCTGCTGGGCGCAGCCTATGACTTCGGCGTGGCGCGCGCCGCGCTGCTGCTGTCCACGCGGCGCGACGACCTGCCTGCCGCCACCAGCGGCCAGGGCCGTTTCTACGAGGCCAGCGTGACCGTGCCCATGGGCATGGCGGGGCAGTGGCTGCTGTCCTATGGCGCCTACCACGGACAGGCTCGCGCCCAGAGCGATGCGCGTGCGCTGAGCGTGCGCTACGACCACGCGCTGTCCAAGCGCACCAAGCTCTATGCGGGCGTGGGCCGCATCCACAACGAGGCGGGTGCAGCCTTCACCATCAACACCGCCAGCAATGCAGGGCCGGTGGTCCAGGCAGGCAGCCGGCCCAGCTCGGTGGTGCTTGGCATATCGCACGCCTTCTGATTGCCGGGGCAGGCGCGGCCAGCGCCTGCCATGCCGACAGGGCGGCCCGACTGGAGTCTGGCCGTTGTAACAACCCCATGGAATCCAGGGAATATTTCGCCTATTTGAATGGATTTTTCCAATCAGAAAAAGTCTGTCCAATCAGCGAATTAGGAGATTTTCAAGAGAGAAAGTTTCGCAAAAAGACAAGTGCCTGCGTGATCCGGCAAGAAAAATAAAATCCAAATGTAAACAATTGTTTATCTGGCCTGTAAGATTCTTCCAGTCAATCAGTGTTTCCCCAGGAGGGTGTTGTGAAGCACCTCGCCGATGCATTCATCGGGAAAATGCATCGCACCCGCCTGGCCATTGATTTTTTCATATAAGAATTCTTACTCATTCACTCTTTTGACGCACCACATCCACGGCCACCAAGATGAGAGCGCATCCAGATTATGGAGAATAATATCCGCCCATCACCAGCAAGCCGATACTGGATATAACAAAATCAGCCGGGCCGAGGAATTGCTACAGGCCTGCAAATGGCCAGAGCCTTCCATATATCCCCTGCTGGTGCTCAGATATGTGCAGGAAGCACAGGCCATTTTCGAGCTGCACCGCATGCCCGACCGCGTGGTTTCATGCCGCATTGCAGCCGCCTTCATCCATTGCCAGCTGGGCGAAGAGCGCAATGCGATTGCACTGGCCACTGCCGCAATGGCCAATCCCGCGCTGCTGCAGCCGGAATCCATGGCCTGCGCCACCTATGTGAGGGCGCTGGCGCACAGCCGGCTGGGCGAGCTCGATACCGCCTTGCAATTGATCGAAGGCAAGGACCATGATTTCGCATTGATGGCGCCGGGCATCACGCCCTGGCTGTCCGCCCTGATCAATTGGGCCAGAGCGCAGATTCTGTGGAAGATCTATCTCTACAAGAATCACCAGAATCTGTGGTGCGGTCCGCCCCCGGATTCAGGCCTGGTCCAGCTCGGCGCCGCAGCACCCGACAGCGCCGACCTGCAGGCGCTGCTGGAGCGGGTCGGCCGCCAGCTGCCAACGGGCCTGGCCTGGCCCTACAGCGATTTGCTGCAGCTCTCGGTCAAAGGGCTGGATGCGGGTCGCCGCGAAGCCGCTTGCGTGATCCGTGCCATTGAACGCATCGGCGTCCGCCACCAGATCAAGAACCCGCCGATTGCCGGCTGGGCCTGGCTGAGCAGCGCACTGGTGCACTGCAGCAAGCGCCAATATGCCCAGGCCCTGCAGGCGGTGATGCTGGCAAAGTCCACGGCCCAGACCTACCAGCTCGAAGGCCTGTGCCGCAATGCCTTGGTCTACGAGTACCACATACAGGAAACGCAGGGCGATTTTGCAGGCGCCCTGTCCACGCTGAAGGCGCTGAACATCATGCGACTCAAGAGCATGGCCATCAGCCCCTATCTGGAGAAATCCAGATTCACGGCCATGGACGAGGCACGGCTGCACGATCTGGAACCCGCCTATGTCAAGCGCGCCCTCCAATACATACAGGAAAACCTGGACAAGAAACTACCTATCCAGACCATTGCCGACCATTGCCGCGTCAGCCGGCGCACATTGGAGGTTTCCTTTCGCAACAGCCGGTCGTGCAGCATCGGTGAATATATAAGGCAAAGCCGTATCCATCTTGCGGCCGAATCGCTGCTGACCACCGACCAGAGCATAGGACAGATTTCCTCGCAGCTTGGTTATTCCTCGCTCTCATCATTTTCCAGAGATTTCTCCGGACATTATGGAATACCGCCGTCTGTCTGGGTCCGCCACCATCGATTGGCGTGATCCGGATTTTTATGCGATGCGGCCCGATTGCGTGGCACGCAGCCATATTGAATACTGAAAGGAATACGCATGAAATACCTGAAAAACATGAAGACGGGCTCCATGTTGGGTCTGGGATTCTCGATTCTGATTGCCATCGCGCTGTCGATTGCGCTGTATGGCCGCGCCCAGCTGGTACAGGCCTCCGATGATGTGGCCTACCTGGCCGACAAGCGGATCACCAGCCTGCTCCGGCTGGTGGAGATCAAGGGCTCGGTGGAGTTCATCTTTCGCGGCGTGCGCAGCATGGCGCTGATGGAGGACGCCGGGGAAAAGAAGCTGGCCAAGGCCGCACTGGATGCACAGCGCCAGAAGATCAACCAGTTGATGGAGAAATTCCGCGAAGGCCTGAGCACACCGCAGGGCGTTGCGCTGTACGACAACATGAAGAACGCGCGCATTGCCTATCTGCCGCTGCTCGACCAATTCATGGAGGCGGCCACGCGCCACGACCTGCAGGCCGTCTCGGCCATGCTTGGCGAAAGCGGGGAGTTCCGCAAACGCCAGGACGCGTTCTTCAACTCCATCAATGACATCCTGGCCCACCAGCAGGTACGTGCCACGGAAACGGCGCAGGCCTCCGAGGACAAATCCCTGGCTGCCGGGCGGCTGATGCTGTCCCTGGCGCTGGCCGCATTGGCCATAGGCGCGCTGGTGGGCTGGGCCATCACGCGGCGCATCACGGGCCTGCTGGGCGGGGAGCCCGCCTACGCGGCGCAGATCACGCAGGAAGTCGCCAGGGGCAACCTGGCGGTGGCCGTGGCGCTGCGGCCCGGTGACACCACCAGCCTGCTGGCTGCGCTGAACTCCATGCGCGCGAGCCTGGCAGACATCGTCAGCCAGGTGCGCCACAGCAGCGAATCGATTGCCACGGGCGCCAGCCAGATCGCCTCGGGCAACGCCGACCTGAGCGCTCGCACGGAAGAGCAGGCCGCCAACCTGGAGGAAACGGCCGCCTCCATGGAGCAGATGACCGCCACCATTCAGCAGAACGTGGACACGGTGCGCAGTGCCTCGGGCCTGGCCCAGTCGGCCAGCGCCACGGCCGTGCACGGCGGCGAGGTGGTGCATGGCGTGGTCAGCACCATGGAGGACATCACGCACAGCTCGCGCAAGATCGAGGAAATCATCGGCGTGATCGACGCCATTGCGTTCCAGACCAACATCCTCGCGCTCAATGCCGCCGTGGAGGCCGCGCGTGCCGGGGAACAGGGCAAGGGCTTTGCAGTGGTCGCCTCGGAGGTGCGCTCCCTGGCCCAGCGCTGCGCCAACGCGGCCAAGGAGATCAAGGGCCTGATCAGCGAGAGCGTGGGCAAGGTCGCCGCCGGCTCCCGCCAGGTGGCCGAGGCCGGCAACACCATGAACGACATCGTCACCCAGACGCACCGCGTGGCCGAACTGATCTCCGACATCGGTGCCGCCACGCAGGAGCAGTCCCAGGGCGTGACCCAGGTCAGCGACGCCGTGCAGCAGCTCGACCAGGTGACGCAGCAAAACGCCTCCCTGGTGGAAGAGTCCGCCGCCGCTGCCGACAGCCTGAACAAGCAGGCGGCGCAACTGGTGCAACTGGTCAGCGTGTTCCGGCTGGATGAGAACGCGACCCGCCCGCAGGCCGCCCTGTCCAAGTCCGCGCCGGTGGCAGCGGCCGTGCCGGCGCGCGCACAGACCGCCAGGCCGTCTCCGGCGCTGGCCCCCGCCGCGCCCCGTACCAAGCCCCTGCGTGCGGCAGCGGCGGCGGCCTCCAGCGCGCCTGTGGC
>NZ_LFJT01000056.1:0-42283 GCF_001682645.1 Delftia sp. JD2 | reverse complement strand
GCAGGTTGCCCCGCAGCGCAGCGAAGGGGTCGCGGGCATTCGGGTCGCCTTTGCTTTGCCTACTTTCCTTTGGCGAAACAAAGGAAAGTAGGTCGGCCGCCGGGCCGAGACCCGGCCTCGAAAAAACACCACCCGGCAGGGTCAAAAAGCCAAACCCGCGTCACGCCAGACGAACAAGACAAGCCTCACGACAAGGTCCGCTCGTACATATAACGCCGCGACCAAGCCAACGAAGCAGCCCCCTGCCCCGCCCTCCGACAAACAACCTGAAAGATAGACACGTCATCGTGCTCAAACGCATAAGCACACCCCGCCAAATACACCCTCCAAATCCGAAACCTCTCCTCCTCCACCAACGCCCGAATCTCCGGCACACAAGCCTCAAACCGCTCCAGCCACAACTGCAACGTGCGCACGTAATGACGCCGCAACCCCTCCACATCCAGCACCTCCAGCCCCCCACGCTGCATGGCCTCCAGCGCCAGGCTCAGGTGCGGCAGTTCGCCATCAGGAAACACATAGCGGTCGATGAACGCACCGCCGCCCAACGCCGTGGCGCCCACGTCCGCATCGGTGGAGGTGATGCCGTGGTTCAGCGCCAGGCCGTCATCGGCCAGCAGCTCGCGCATGTGCGCGAAGTACATGGGCAGGTTGCGGCGGCCCACATGCTCGAACATGCCGACGCTGGTGATGCGGTCAAAGCGCCCCTGCACGTCGCGGTAGTCCTGCAGGCGGATCTCGATGCGGTCGGCCAGGCCTGCGGCGCGCACGCGCTCGGTGGCCGCTTCGAACTGGTTGCGCGACAGGGTCACGCCCACGCAGTGCGCGCCAAAGTGCTGGGCCGCGCGCAGCACCAGGGCACCCCAGCCGCAGCCGATGTCCAGCAGGCGCTGGCCGGGCTGCAGGCGGATCTTGGTGAGGATGTGGTCCAGCTTCTTGCGCTGGGCGGTGGCCAGGTCCTCGTCGCCGTTCTCGAAGTAGGCGCAGGAATAGACCATGCCCTCGTCCAGCCAGAGCCGGTAGAAGTCGTCGGACACGTCGTAGTGGTACTGGATGGATTCGCGGTCCGTGCTGCGGCTGTGCCGAAAGCGCCTGGCCGCGCGCGCCGCAAGCGCCAGCCGCCCCGGCCCCTTGCCCGCGCCCTGGGTCTTGGACATGCGGCGAGCCAGCGCATAGCCGAAGTCGATGATGTCGGGCAGGCGGCCGTCGATGTCGATCTGGCTTTTCACATAGGCCTGGCCCAGGTGGTCCAGGCTGGGGTCCAGCAGCAGCGGCAGGGCCGAGGCGCTGCGCACCGTGAGCGTGACGCGTGGCTGCTCGAAGCGGCCGAAGTCGAACTGCTCGCCATTCCACAGCACCAGCCGCGCCGGCAGATCGGCCCGCGCACGCACGGCCTCGGCCCAGCGCCTGAGCTTCTTGTCCCAGAACATCTTGCATCTCCCCGGGGCTGGCTGCGCCCCCCTTTTGACATGACCCGCATGAACCGCATGAAAAGCAAATGACGAGTCTTGCCGGTTCATGTGACGGCAAGACGTCAGCACGGCAGCCCGCGCCGGTAGCGGATCGATACAGACCCGATGGCGCCCACACCCCGCCAGCGGCCCGGCTTGGGGCACACTGGCCGGCGTTCCAACTGCCCCGGCGCGAAGGCGCCTGCGACAGACCCATGCAAGCCCATGACCTGAGCATCGAACACTGCATCGAGCACCGCAACGCACAACGCAGCACCGGCGGCTATGGCCTGCCGGCCGGATTTCAGGAACCTGCCATCGAACTGGAGCCAGTGACGCCATGGCCATGACCCATACCCAGGCGCTGTCCAAGCTGGCCGCCGACACCCTTGTGCAGACCCTGGAGGAAGACGTGGCGCGCGTGATGGCGCGCACGTTTGCACTGGGCCGGCACGATGCCGCTATCGCGGCCAACTACGGCGGCCATGCCCTGCCGCCCCTGCTGCGGCGCTGGAGCTGCGTGCTGCAGGCCGGTGACGCCAAGGCAACGGCGCTGTACCGGCACAAGACGGCGCTGGCCCTGGCCATCGTGCTGCACCGGAACGGCCTGGCCGACGCGGGCCTGAACACGGCCGCGCGCACAGCCATCGATGTGCTCAATGCCGAGGTGGCGCTCAGCGATGACTTCTTTCGCAAGTCGGCGCAGATCCGCCAGGACTTCCTGGACACGCCGCCCGCACCGCCCAAACGCTCTCCGGGCCTGCCCGACAGCCTTACCTTCTACCGCGCAGCCGACGTGGTGGCCATGGAGCTGGACGGGCGCTTCCACGCCCTGTACGTGCACGGCTGCGCCCGGACCAACCAGAGCCCCATCGTCGAGTTCTACGACGCGGTGTTTGACCACGTGCCGCAGATGGCGGAGCTGGCCGACGTGCGCGCCCGGGGCCGGCGCTACAACGATGGCGTGGGGCGGGTGGCGCGGTTTTCCATATCGGGCCTGAAGTTCCTGCCCGACCCGGCCGGCCAGTTCACCCTGGTCAAGGCCTGCGTGGAGACGCCGCCGGACCCCGGCCATCTGCAAAAGGGCGACTGGCTCTACACGGTGTCCGACATCTTCGAGCTGCAGTCCGAGGTGGACTCCATGTTCGGCCCCGGCGGCAAGCCCTGAGCCTTGAGCTTTGTGTCCTGACAGCGGCCTGTTCTTGCCTGTTTTCAAGAGGAAATTCATGACGCATCCCCGGCCTTCCACTCTGCCCTCCCGCATGGCCTTGCCGGCCGCGCTGGCAATGGCTGCCACGCTGGCCCTTGCGGGCTGCAACCAGCGGCACGACACAGCAGCCATGGAATCTGCGCCCGCCCCCGCGCCCATGGCGGGCGGCGCCGGCATGAAGCAAGGCCGCGCCGCCATCGTGCAGGCCGAGGATGCGGCAGCAGCCGCACCAGAGACATCGGCGCAGGACGAGATGTCCCAGCGTTTCCTGGCCGTGCGCCAGGAGCTGAACGTGGAAGTGCCGCAGGCGCAGCTGGCCGATGCCTGGGGCCAGGTGCGCGACCTGTGTGCCACGCTGCGCTGCGAGTTGCTGTCGGCATCCCTTCTGCGCGAGACGCCCCAGCAGCCCGGCAACGCCATGCTGGAGATGCGCGTGGCGCCGGCCGATGTGCAGCGGCTGCTGGGCACGCTGGCCGGCGTGGCCACCATCGTGTCGCAGAACACCATCAGCGAGGACAAGACGGCCGAGGTGATCGACGTGGAGGCGCGCATCAGGAACCGTACCGAGTTCCGCGACAGCCTGCGCCTGATGCTGCGCGACACCACGACCAAGCGCACCATGTCCGACCTGCTGGAGATACAGCGCACGCTGTCGGACACGCAGGCCGAGCTGGACGCCATGGCCGCCCAGCGCAAGGTGCTGGAGCAGCAGACGAGCAAGCAGCACATACAGATCCAGTTCACGCCCACCCGCGCCCTGGTGCAGGGCGGCACCAGCTACAGCCCCATAGGCCGCGCGCTGCGCGATGCCGGCCATGTGCTGGGCGAGAGCATGGCCGCCCTGATCACCTTCGTGGCGGCCGTGCTGCCCTGGCTGGTGCTGGTGGTGCTGCCGCTGGGCTGGGTGCTGCGCGCGCTGTGGCGGCGCAGGCGCGCCAGGAAGGCCTGAGCGGCACGGCAGGATCAGGAAGTACGGCGGGGCACGAAGACCGGCCCACTCGGCAGCCCTGCCGTGCTCCAATCAAGCCATGCCCACCGAACCGAGCCTTGACGACCTGCGCCGCCATGCCGTGGCGCGCACCCTGTTCACACCGACCACCCTGCCTGCAGCCATACAGCGCCTGGGTTTTGTGCAGGCAGACCCGATCCGCGCCCCGGCCCGGGCTCAGGACCTGACGCTGCGCCACCGCGTCAAGGACTACCGCGCCGGCGACCTGGAGCGCCGCTACGCGCGCCTGGCGATCGACGAGGACTGCCTGGTCAACTACGGCTTTCTGCCCAGCGAGCACCTGGCGCTGATGCACCCGCGCCAGGCCCGCAAGGCCTGGGATGCCGAGACGCAGCGCAAGGCCGCCGAGGTGCTGGCCTTCGTGCGCGAGCGCGGTGCCGCGCATCCACGCGAGGTGGAGCAGCATTTCTCGCACGGAAGCGTGAAGAACTACTGGGGCGGCTCGGGCAGCGCCAGCACGCAGTTGCTCGACGGCATGCACTACCGCGGCCTGCTGCGCGTCAAGCGCCGTGACAGCGGCACGCGCGTCTACGAGGCAGTCGCCCATCCGCCGGCCGACGACAGCCCCGCCGCCAGCGCCCTGCGCGCCGCCGCGCTGATCGACTTGGTGGTGCGCAAGTACGCACCGCTGCCGGCCCCCAGCCTGACCTATCTGGTGCGCCTGCTGGGCTATGGCGCGCCCCACCTGGCGCAACAGACCCAGGCAGCGCTGCGGCTGGCGCGCGAGCAGCTGGCCAGCTGCCGCATCGACGGAACCACCTGGTACTGGCCCGCAGACGAGAACCCTCGCTCTCGCCGCCATGCATTCGACGAGCGGCTGCGCCTGCTCGCGCCCTTCGACCCCGTGGTCTGGGACCGGCGCCGCTTCACGCTGCTCTGGGGCTGGACCTACAAGTTCGAGGCCTATACGCCACCAGCCCGGCGCCAGCTCGGCTACTACGCCCTGCCCATGCTCTGGCGCGGCCATGTGATCGGCTGGGCCAACCTGCAGGCGCGCGACGGCCGGCTGGAGCCGTCATTCGGCTATGTGGCCAGCGCGGCGCCCGGCGATGCCGCCTTTCGCAGCGCGCTGGATGAGGAGCTGCAGCGCATGGAGCTGTTTCTGGCGCCGCGCTGAGGCGCAGGCACTCGCCCCCTGCGCGTGGTTGCCGCCCCACAGGAGCAGCGGCAAGACCGCACAGGGGCAGTCCGCTCAGAAGGTTCCGCGCAGCGTGAGCGTGGCATTGCGCGGCATGCCGTAGTAGGTGCCGTTGCGCGCGCCGCCCACGGCAGCCCAGTAGACCTTGTCGGTCACGTTGCCGATGTTGAGCGCGGCCGTCCAATTGCGGTTGATGCGGTAGGAGGCACGCAGGTCCAGCACAGCGTGGCCGGGGTTCTGCACCGTGTCCACGCGGGCATGGCTTTGCGCGCTGAGGTTGGCGCCCACCTTCCAGGCCGACCATTCGCCGGGCAGCGCGTAGCTGGTGGACACGCGCAGCAGGCTGCGCGGCGTGTCAGTGCTCAGCGAGCTGCCTTCGTCGTCGCGCGTGTTCAGCCAGGTGTAGCCGCCAGAGACCTGCCAGCCGCGTGCGACCTCGCCACCGATTTCGGCATCGAAGCCCTTGCTGCGCAGCACGCTGGAGTTGCGGTAGCAGTCATTGGTGGTCACGCCGGGGCAGAGGCCTTCGTTGCCGGTGTCGAACACGGCCACGTCGCGCTTCTTGATGTTGAACACCGAGAAGGCCACGTTGAGCTTGCGCTCGAACAGTTCGCCCTTGATGCCGGCCTCGTAGTTGGCGCCCACGGCGGGCTTGAGGCGGTTGCCCTGCACGGTGGCGTACTGCGACTGGGGCTGGAAGGTGCTGGTGTAGCTGGCATAGACGGACCAGAGCGGATCGATGTCGTAGACCAGGCCCGCATAGGGCGTGAACCGGCCGTTTTCGCGGTAGTCGTTGGTCAGGGCGCCGGTGAAGGTGTCATTGGAGCGGAACTTGAACCAGTTCAGGCGCCCGCCCAGGTGCAGGTGCAGGCGTTCGGCCAGCTGCAGGCGCCCGCTGCCGTAGATGCCCAGCAGTTGCTTGCGCTCCCTGAGACCGAAGTCATAAGGAGGGGCCACGGGATCGGGGATGCGCGAATGGTCGAAACGAAAGACGTCCAGGGGCATGGCCTCGCCAGAGGAGGCCGACTGGGTCAGCACCTTCTGCTGGGTCCAGCTGGTGCCGAACATGACCTTGTGCGTGCCGCCCAGCGCCTGAAAGCTGCCGGTGACGTTGGCATCCAGCCCCGTGGCATCGATGTCGCGCGCAATGAAATCGTTGCCCACGTAGCGCAGGCCCTGCAGGGTAACGGGATCGATGGCGCCGCGCGCCGACCCCAGCTTCTGGTCGATGGTGGTCTTGCCGTGGTTGAGCGTGAGCTTGGCCACCCAGTCGCCGCCCATGCGGTGCTCGACCTCGCCGAACACGTCATCGACCTGGGCCTCGTGGCGGTTCCATCGCTGGCCCAGCGAAGTGGAGCGCGGCAGGCCCAGCGAGGCGCCGTTGGAGTAGCTGGGCAGGCCGAAGATGCTGTAGCCGTCGATGTCGGTCTGCTCATGGCGGTAGCCCGCCGTGACCTTGGTGCCGGCGCCCAGGTCAGCGTCGATCACGCCGTAGAGCATGGGCGAGCGCGAATGCACAAGGTCGATGAAGCTGTGGCGGTCGGTATAGGCGGCCACCACGCGGCCGCGCACCGTGCCAGCCTCGTTGAGCGCGCCGCCGCCGTCGATCTCGGTGCGGAAGTTGCTCCAGGAGCCGATGCCCTGGGCGAACTCGAAATGCTTTTCCGCACGCGGGCGCTTGCGCACCATGTTGACCACGCCGCTGGGGTCGCCCGCGCCCACCACCAGGGCGCCCGCGCCGCGCAGCACCTCCACGCGGTCGAGGATGGCCGTGTCCATGGGCACCCAGCCCGTGGGGCTGTAGGTGCCGCCGGCCACGCCGTCGAGCAGGTAGTTGGAGTCCGGGATCTCGTAGCCGCGCATCATGTAGACGTGGGCCCCGAAGTTGCGCTGCGACTTGGTGGCGCCCGTGGTCTGCAGGATGACGTCCTCGACGGAGGACAGGTTCTGGTCATCCATCTGCTGGCGCGTGACCACGGTCACGGACTGCGGCGTCTCGCGAATGGACTGCTCCATCTTGCCGATGCTCAGAGCGCGCGTGGTGTAGGAGCCGGTCTGCTCGGTGGTGGGGCTGGTGATGGCCTGGGCCGTTACGCGCACCTCGGCCATGGCCTGGGCCGTGCCTGCGGTGCGTGCAGCGGCGGCTGCAGAGGCGGGAGCGGGCGCTGCGGTGCGCAGGCCCCAGTTGCCCGAGCCCGTGCGCACCAGCTCCAGCCCGCTGCCCTGCAGTGCCGCGCGCGCGGCCTGCTCGGGCGTGTAGCTGCCGCGCACGGCGGGCGCGGTCAGGCCGCGCACCAGCTCGGCGTCAATGCCGATCTGCTGGCCGCTTTCGGCGCCTATGCGCGCCAGCGCGCTGCCCAGCGGCTGGGCCGGCAGGTCGTAGCTGCGCACGGACGAGGCGGCTGGCGCAGCGGGCGCGGAAGGGGAAGTCTGGGCGTGGGCGCTCAGCGCGCAGGCCAGGGCGGCAGCGGCCAAGGTGCGCAAGGGCAAGGGGCAGGAGAGCAGCATGCGGGTTCTCGACAAGGAGGTTGGAAGGGCCTGAAAAGCAGGTTTCCAAGGCTTGTCGAGCGCGCCGCAAAAAGTGTTCATTTTTTTGCGCGCAGGCACCGACCTCACTCGACAGTCACTCGATGGTCACCAGCCAGCCACGCTGGTAGACATTCACGGCAATGGGCAGGGTCTCGGCCAGCGCCGCCAGGGCGCGGTCGGTGTCGTCCAGCGAGAAGGTGCCGTAGACATGCAGGGCCGCCGCACGCGGCGCCACGCGGATGAAGCCCGCGCGGTAGGCGCGCAGGGCCTGCACCACCTCGCCCAGCGGCTGGTCATGCGCCTCCAGCATGCCGCGCTGCCAGGCCGATGCGGTGCCGGGCTCGGTCGCATCCTCGGTAATGCCTGCCGGACCGAAGCGTGCACTGCGGCCTTGGGCCAGCACCTGGCTTGCACCCTGTGGCGTGGTGATCTCCACGCTGTGCTCAAGCATGCTCACCAGGCTGCTGCAGGCCTCCTGGCGCACCACGAAGCGCGTGCCCAGCGCGCGCACCTGGCCGTGGGCCGTGCGCACGGTGAAGGCGGCGCCCCCTTGCCCTGCCTCCCAGGCCTGTGGCGCCGCATGCGCCAGCAGCGTGCCCTGGCGCAGGATGACGGTGCGGCGGCCACCACTGAAGTCCAGGTCAGCCGCCGAGCGCGCATCCAGCGTGATGGTGCTGCCATCGGGCAACGCAAAATCACGCCGCTCGCCCGTGCCGGTGCGCAGGTCGGCAGCCCATTGGCTGATGGGTGCGTTGCGGTGGGCCACGAAGGCGGTGCCCACGGCCATGCCGCCCAATCCCAGCGCGCCGCGCAGCAGGCTGCGGCGACGGCGGATGCGCGATTCGGCACGCTGCAGCGCCTGGCCCATCAGGCTGCCCGAGGCCGCAGGCGCGCCGGTGCGCAGCGGCGACAGCATCTGCTGCAGCGGTGCCTGCAGCCGCTCCCAGGCCAGGCGGTGGCCGGCATCGGCCCGCAGCCATTGCTCGAAGCCCTGGCGCTCGCCATCGCTGACGGTGCCCGAGTTCAGCGTGACCAGCCAGCCCACGGCCGCCTCGGTGGCAGCATCCAGACTGCTGCCGTCCTGCGAAAGAGAGGCCGCCATGTCAGCCGCCGCGCGCCACCGCAATGCCGGCCTGCTGGCGGGCCAGCGCGATGGCGATGCGCCGGAAGGCCTCGGCCATGTGGCGGCGCACCGTGCTCAGGGAAATGTCCAGCTGGTCGGCAATGGCCTGGTAGGTCAGGCCGTCGATCTGGCTCAGCAAGAAGGCCTGGCGCGCCTTGAGCGGCAGGCCGTCCAGCGCCTGGGCGATGTGCTCCAGCGTCTCCAGCAGCACGGCGCGCTCTTCGGGAGAAGGCGCCAGCTCCTCGGGCTGCAGGGCCAGGGTCTCCAGATAGGCCCGCTCCAGCTCACGCCGGCGCCACAGCGTGAACAGCAGGCGCTTGGCAATGGTGGTCAGAAAGGCGCGCGGCTCCTGCACCACGGCAGCTGGGCGCGCCGCCACCACGCGCACAAAGGTCTCGGACGCCACATCCTGCGCCTCGGCCGTGTCGCGCAGCCTGGCCTTCAGACGCGACAGCAGCCAGGCATGGTGGCCCACATACAGCTGCTGGACCTGGAGCATGGATTCTGGAGGCGTGTGCGGCACGGACATGGGGCGGTATTTTAGCCGTCCGCAATAAGAATGGTTTGCATTCCACCATTCCCCCAGGGCAGCCGGACCGCCCTCAGTTCATGCGCGGCAGATTCGCCGCCTTGATGGCCGCGCCCATGGACTCATGGCCCTGGACCAGCTTCCTGCGGTATTCGGTGCCGGTGAGCGGAGCCGGGTCCACGCCGGCTGACTCGAAGATGCGCGCCACCTGGGGGCCCTCGGCAGCTGCCATGGCGACGCGCTCCAGCCTGTCGCGCAGGGCCGGGGGTACGCCCTTGGGGTAGGCCAGGCCGATCCAGGAGTCGATCTCCACGTCGTAGCCCTGCTCCCTGAGCGTGGGCACCTCGGGCAACTCCTTCCAGCGCATGGGGCTGGCGCTGGCGAGCAGGCGCATTTTTCCGGCCTTGACGTGCTGGACGATGTCCGAAGGGTTCTGCACGATGACGTCCACCTGACCGCCGATCAGGCCGGCCACGGTCTCGGCGCCGGACTTGTAGTTGATCTCCTCGAACCTGCCGCCCGTCTTGCGCCCCAGCTCGTACATGGCCAGGTTGTTGGGCGCGGACGGCGCGCCGAAGAAGATGCCCTTGCCCTGGCGGGACGCGGCCACCAGGTCGGCCATGGTCTTGTAGGGCGAGTCCGCGCGCACGGCCACGCCATAGCGGTAGCGGGCCACGCCTGCGATGAAGTCGAAGTCATCGACCTTGTAGTCCACCTTCATGAGGTGGGGCGTGATGGCGATGGTCGAAAACGTCACCACGCCCAGCGTATAGCCGTCAGGCTTTTGCCGGGCCAGAGACGAGACGCCCAGCGTGCCCTGCGCCCCCGCGCGGTTGTTGGGCACCACGGGCTTTTTGAGCAGGCCCTCCATGGCATTGCCGATGGCGCGCGAGGCCACGTCGGTATTGCCGCCTGCGCCGTAGTTGATGATCAGGGTCAGTTCCCGCTCGGGAAACGCGTCCGTGCCCTGGGCCAGCGCCGGGGCGCCGGCGGCAGCTGCCAGCGCTGCCGCGCAGAAGGCCGAAAGCAGGCATCTGCGAGATGCGGGGGATGGATATGCATGCATGGTTGTCTCTCGTTGCGATCTTGGGTTCTGTCGTCTTTGGAAGTCGTGCTTTCACGGTGCTGCGCACTACCCACTGACCGGGAAACAGGCACGCCCTGGAAATGGGGGCACCGAGGAAGGGCCGCCCCGCACCGAGGGTGCCGCCCCCCCGCGAAGCGAGAGGGGGAAGCGGCGCAGCCGCTCAGGGGGTCGTCCTTCCTCAATTCATGAAGAAGCCGCCGTTGACGTCGATCACCGCGCCATTGGTGAAGCCTGCGGACTCGCTGCACAGGTAGCGGATGGCGGCACCGACCTCGGCCGCCTCGCCCAGGCGCCGCACGGGGATCTGCTCGGCATAGCGGCGGTTGACCTCGTCGCCGGCCTGCTGCGCCATCGGCGTCAGGATGCGGCCCGGCGCCACGCAGTTGGTGGTGATGCCGTACTGGCCCATCTCCGAGGCGATGGAGCGGCTCAGGCCCAGCACGGCGGACTTGCTCAGCATGTAGGCGGGGCCGGCCACGATGGACTTGCCGCGCCCGGCCAGCGAGGACACGTTGACGATGCGCCCCCAGCCCCGCTGCTTCATGCCCGGCAGCGCCAGCTGGCACAGGCGCAGCATGGACAGCAGGTTGACGTCCAGGATCTGCTGCACCTCGTCCAGCCCCACGTCGAGGATGCCGTTGGACTGGCCGCTGGCGTTCTTGAGACTGATGCCGGCGTTGTTGACCAGGATGTCCACGCCGCCATGGCGCTGCACCATGTCCGCGACCACGCGCTGGCGGGCTGCCTCGTCGCAGACATCGAGCACCACGGCGCTGGCCCTGGCGCGCAGTTCCTGCGGGACCCGATCCAGGTCGGGCGCGGCCAGGTCGGCCAGCACCACCTGGCGGCCGTCGCGCAGCAGTTCGATGGCGGTGGCCAGGCCGATGCCGCGCGCGGCGCCGGTCACCAGGGCCGTGCGGATGGGGAAGTTCTCAGGCGCGCTCATCAGTGGCTCTCCGGCGTGTAGAAGGTGATGGGGGGAAAGGCGTCTTCGGTGCACATGACCTCGATCAGCGTGGCCTCTTCGGCGGCCATGGCGGCGCGCAGCGCGGGGGCGATGGCATCGGCCGATTCCACGCGCACGCCGTGGATGCCGCAGGCCCGTGCGATGGCCGCATGGTCCACGCCGCTGAAGTTCACGGCCGAGGTGTGCTCGCCGAACTTCACATGCTCGGCATGCTTCTGGTAGCCCAGGATGCCGTTGTTGATGAGGACGGTGATGACCTTGATGCCCATGCGCCTGCAGGTCTCCATCTCCGACCACACATGGCCGAAGCCGCCGTCGCCCACCAGGCAGAACACCTGGCCGCCGTCCTGCGCCAGGCGCGCGCCCATGGCCATGGGCATGCCCCAGCCCAGGCCCGCCAGGCCGCGCGGAGTGATGAAGCGCTGGCCGGCCCGGCGCGCGGTCAGGTAGTTGGTGACCCACAGCGTGGAGTAGCTGGCATCTGCCACCACGGTGTCATCGGCGGTCAGCAGGGCGTCGAGCTCATGCATGATGCGTTCGGGCCGGATGGGTGCGGCGTTGGACAAGCGCACTTCGGCTGATTCCTGCCTGTGCCTTTCCCTGCCCTTGGCAATGCGTGCGGCCAAGGCAGCGCGCTGGCCGGTACGGGCCGACAGATCCATCGGCCCGGCGATGTCCAGCATGGCCTGCAGCGCCAGCCGCGCATCGCCCACCAGGCGCATGGCGTCGTAGTTGCGCCCTATCTCCTGGCCGTCGATATCGAGGTGGATGAATTGCGCATCGCGCGGGTACAGCGTCCAACTGTCCGTGCCGTTCTGGTTGGTGCGGTTGCCGATCAGGAACACCACGTCGGCCCCGGCCACGAAATCCTTCAGGTAGCGGCCCGAGCCATTGGGCCCCAGGCAATTGGCGACCACGCCCAGCGACAGCTCATGCGTCTCGGCCACGGCACCCTTGCCCATGTTGGTGGTGGCCACGGGCAGGCTCAGCGCATCGGCAAAGGCGCTCAGTGCCTCGCTGGCGCCCGAGATGTGCACGCCACCACC
The DNA here is from genome assembly GCF_001682645.1 of Delftia sp. JD2. Taxonomy (NCBI): domain Bacteria; kingdom Pseudomonadati; phylum Pseudomonadota; class Betaproteobacteria; order Burkholderiales; family Comamonadaceae; genus Delftia; species Delftia sp. JD2. Next base: position 30,194 of record NZ_LFJT01000056.1, on the reverse strand, counting down.
GGCAACGATGACCGGCGCACGGGCCTGGAGCAGCGCGCCCACGGCCTGTTCCAGCAATTGCCGTTCCGGAACGGCGCGGTCCAGCGGAAAGCGGGCCAGTGCAGCGGGCCGGGGCACACCGGACGGCTGGGCAGGCTCGGTGAGCAGGTCGGCCGGCAGCATCAGCGCCACGGGGCCAGGCCGGCCGCTGCAGGCGGCGATGATGGCCTGCTCCACATAGTCCTCCACGCGCGATGCCTGGTCCACGCGCCGCACCCACTTGGTCACGGGCTTGAACAGGCCCATGTGGTCCAGGTCCTGGAAGGCGTTCTTGTCGGTCTGGTCGCGCGCCACGTCCTGCACCAGCGCAATGATGGGGATGGAGACCTTCAGCGCCTCGGCCAGCGGCGCCACCAGCAACGCTGCGGCCGGCCCGTTCTGCGCGGTGATCACGGCCGGCCTGCCGCTCATGCGGGCATGGGCATCGGCCATGTAGCCGCCCGCGTTCTCGGTGCGGTAGGCGATCTGGCGCAGGCCCAGTTCCTCGGCGGCCAGCACGAACATGCTGGGCAGGCTCTGCCCGAAGAACTGCGTGATGCCGTGCCGCTTCAGGACCCGGGCCACCAGGTGGCCTACGGTGTCCTGCTTGTTCAATCCAGGGTTGCTCAGGGGTTTCGACATGGGTTGCGGTTTCCGTTCAACAAAAAAAGGCGTAGCGGCTCCCTCGCCATGGCAATCGCCAGCGATACGGAAAGGGAAGCCAGGGGGAACTTATCTATTCAGGAAATTCAAAGGCAGTCCAGGACACGGCCAGTCCAGCGCCACCAGCCGCCCCGTGGAAGACAGGGTGACAAAAGCCGTCTTCAGGTCCTTGCCACCAAAGCAGATGTTGGTGGTCATGGGGTCGGGCAACTCGACCCGGTGCAGCACCTGCCCGGCTGGCGAGACCACGGTGATGCCGCCCTCGCCCAGCGTGGCAAGGCAGATGTTCCCTTCGGCATCCACGGCCAGGGAGTCGATGTTCTGCATGCCCGGCAGGCGGCAGACCAGCCGTCCGCCATTGGGCGAATCGGGCCAGGGCCGGGCCAGGATGTGCCCGGGCTCGCCGATATCGAAGGCCCACAGCCGCCCCGTGAAGGTCTCCGCCACATAGAGCGTCTTCTCATCGGGAGAAAGACCGATTCCGTTGGGCGACCACAGCGGGAAGGCTGCCTCGCGGATGGCGCTGCCATCGGCCAGCGCGTAGCAGACGCCGCCCCGGTCCACCTCGCGCGGGCGCACCTTGCCGTGGTCGGTGAACCAGAACCCGCCATACCGGTCGAAGACCAGGTCGTTGGGGCCCTTCAAGGGTCCGCTGCCGCTTTGCGTGTACAGGCATTCGACCTGGCCCGAGGCCAGGTCCACGGCCTCTATGCGCCCGCCTGAATAGTCGTTGGCCTGGCCTATGGGCCGCAGCCCATGCTCCGCACTGCGGTGCCACTGGAAGCCACCGTTGTTGCAGATGAACAGCTTGCCGCCGGGGCCTATGGCGGCACCGTTCGGGCCTGCGCCCAGGTGGACGAGCTGCCGCCTTGTGCCATCGGCCGTCACCCGGGTCAGCCAGCCATTGGCGATCTCCACCAGCACGACCGATCCATCGGGCATGGCCACCGGGCCTTCGGGAAACTCCAGGCCGTCGGCCAGTGCCCGAAGCGAGGGTTCTGTTTTTTGCAGCGTGTATGTCATGTGCGCCTCACTGCATCAATCGATGCTCAGGTTCAAGCGCCTGATCACGGCACCGTATTTTTCGGAATCGTCCCTGACCATGGCCTGCAATTGCTGCGGGGTGGACGGCGAAACCTCCAGCGCCATTTCCGAGAAATTCTTCTGCAACCGGGGATCAGCCAGGGCCTTGTGCAGCACGGCGTTGAGCTGCTCCACCACGGCGGCCGGCGTGCCGCCAGCGACGAAGGCGCTGAAATGGTTGGCGATCTCCACGCCGCGCGCGCCCGCCTCGGCGAAGGTCGGCACATCGGGCAGATGCGGCGAGCGCCGGTCTCCCGTGACGGCGATGACCCGGACCTTGCCCGACCGGGCATAGGGCACGACGGTGGGCAGGTCGGACATGAAGACGGGCACCTGCCCCGCCAGCAGGGCCTGCATGGCCGGGGCGCTGCCCTTGTAGGGCACATGCACCATCTGGATGGCGCTGCCGGCCAGGAACATCTCCATGGCGAGGTTGGTGCCGTTGCCATTGCCGGTGGAGGCATAGCTCAGGTCGCCATGCGACCTGGCATGGGCCACCAGCTCCCGGACACTGCCTGCGGGAAACGAAGGCAAGGCCACCAGCGCGATCGGATTGCGCGCCAGCACCGATACCGGCGCCAGCGCACGCTCCGGGTCATAGGCCAGCTTCTTGAAGAGGAACGGGTTCATCGACGCCACCGAGGGATCGAAGACCGCAAAGGTATGGCCGTCGGCGGGTGCGGCCTGCAGGGCCTGCACGGCGATCACGCCCGAGCCGCCAGGGCGGTTGTCCACCACCACGACCTGCCCGGTCTGCCCCGTGATGGCCGCCGCAATCTGGCGCGCGATGTTGTCCGAGGCCCCGCCTGCGGCATAGGGCACCAGGATTCGCAGCGGCTTGGATGGATAGGTGGTGGATGCAGCGGACGCCGCGCAAGAAAGGCCGATAAGGGCCGTGCCCATGGCAAGCCATTGGCGGCGGTTCGATGGTGATACGGGCATGTTTCCTCCCTGGATTTTGATGCATGGTACTTGATGTATCAAACACCAAACATGGGGTTAGCCCGTGGACCAGGCACGCTCGGATGTGACGGCCATCCCACCATCCCCCGGGAGGTACCATTGCGCCCAAGCAGTTGCGGAGGCCCGATGTCCAGCGTTTTTTCACAGATCCGAACCAATCAGACCCTTGCCGAAAAAACCTATCTGCAGATCCGTGACGCCATCGTGAGAGGCCAGCTGCAACCCGCGCAGCGCCTCGTCTACCGCAGCCTGGCCGAAGAGTTCGGCATCAGCCCCACGCCCGTGCGTGATGCCATACAGCGCCTGGCCTCCGAAGGCGCCCTGGACCTGGACGACCGCGGCGTGGCCACCGTGCCCGTGCTCAGCGTGGAGCAGTACGTGGAAATCATCGCCCTGCGCATCGAACTGGAAGGCCGCGCCGCCGCAGCCGCCGCCAGCCGCCATCCGGGCCAGGGCTTCATCGACACCCTCACCCAGCTGCACCAGGACCTGGAAAAATCCATCGCCGTGGACGACGACGCCACGCTGATCGCCAACGAGCGCTTCCACTTCTCCATCATCGAAGCCGCGCAGCAGCCCGTGCTGGCCAGCCTCATCGGCCTGCTGTGGCTCAAGTGCGGCCCGTCCGTGCGCTACCTGTACCGGGGCACCTACGCCCGCGCGGCCGAACATCCGCACATCCGGCTGATCCATGCGCTGGAGCAAAGGGACGGCCCCGCCGCCCGGCAGGCTGTGGTGCAGGACCTGCAAAGTGCCTGCCTGCATATCCTCAGGAAGATTGCCAAGGATGATGGGATGGAGTTTCCGCAGGAGTGGGAAGTGGCGGGGTAAGGCATTGGCCCCGCACGCCTGTGCTCACGTGGTTATTCCCTGCCGTCCAGGCAGGTCTCGCCTAGCGCCTTCGCGCCGCTGCAACCCGTTGATTCCCTGGCCAACGAGCGACCTCTCGCAAAACAGACAGCCCTCCCCGGCTCCCGACCTTTCGGTGCACACGCCAATGATGCAACGGTAGATCTCCCCTCTGTAGGGGACAAACAATCATTCAAAGCTACGCAAAAAGCTACGCTAAATTTCGGCGCCTTGGCTCGAAATTGAAGGGTATCTTCGGCTCCGGGCCACCAGTTTCCTCGTCTGCACACGGATTTTTGGAGTGCTCAAATGCAGTGAGCTATTTTTCGACGCGAATTTTTGGTGGCTGAGAGAATCCAGATCTTCCAGCAACACCAAGGATTTCCAATGAGCGCCCTCATCTATCGAAATAACTTCACACGCGCCGTAGCTGTGCTCGTTCCGGCAGCTATTTCTGCTGCTTTTTTTTATATCCTTCCTTTCATTGACTGGATTCAGTCATTTGGAATTTTTGCAATATTCATTATTGGTGTCCTCATCCCGAGATCACCCCCAGGCAGAAGTATTCGCACTTGGCCACCCCTCAGAACCTTTCAATGGGCAGGGACCCTGGCAGAACGCAGCTTCGAAGGACGCAAGCACGCCGGACTGTTGAATATGTTGGTCGCCGACGCACTGAACATCGGTGCGCACGGATTCGTAATTTCCGGCCTAATAAGGCCATGCCCCCTGACGAGTGAATTCAGCCGCCCCGCACTTGCTATCGGCGGGATGATTTTTTGGGTACTGGTCTACTATCTCGGGAAAGCGGGCGAACGCCGGGAAAAGGGAAAACGCATCAACGAAAGCACCTCTCCCATGATGTAGGCCTGCCCAATGTGGCGTGATGTATCCTTGCGCCTCAACAGGAGGGGATGATGTATTGCACACAATGCGGCCAACGAAATGGGGACGAAGCTGCGTTCTGCGCAGCCTGCGGTAAGTCCATCCTGCAGCCCGTCGGTACCGCGCCGGGCTCTACGGTGCCTCTCACGCTTGCAACCGACGTGCGGGCGGACATACAGGACCCGAAGCTCGTGGGCGTGGGCGGATGGCTGGCCTTCTTGGTGATCGTGCTGGTTGCCGTGGGGCCGATCCTGTTGCTCATGAATTTCTACAACGAGTACAAGATCCTGGCGCCATTGATCCAGACTTCAAAACTCGCCCGGCAGGTCCTGTATATCGAGGCACTTTCGGCTGTCACCCTGGCAGCGGGAAGCGCCTATGCTGGTTGGTGTTTAGCAACCAGGGCCACGGGCGCACCTGGGTTTGTGCGAGCCTTCCTGGCGTTCCAAGTAGTGGCAACTGCCCTCACCTTCTTATCGCTCGCCAAACTACCTGGCCTCGACCAGCAGGCGATGAGCGGATTCAGCGCTGACGCCGTAAAGGGAGTATTTCAGTCGCTATTCAGTGCAGCGATTTGGACCAGCTACCTGAACCGGTCAAAGCGAGTTTGCGCCACCTATTCACTTCCGTTGTTGGAGGACTGGGCCAGCAGCCATGGAATTGGATTTGGCAGCGCGATTCTCATTGGCAGCATGGCGGCGGGCCTGGCAGTCATCGCATTTCAGATGCTCTGATGGCGGGCCAGTACAATTCCGGTTCTGTGCCGGAATTGAACAAAATCAATGGGTTAGCGGTGCGGCAGGGCGCCGCCCCTCCCGCCATCTCTACTCCTCGACCGCGAACCGCCCAGCGTCCATAGCATCGCCCCGCTTCTTCGGCAGGTAGACCCCGTCCTTGGCCTCCCGAATCCGCTTCTCGCGCATGCTCACGCTTTGGGCCAGCTGCATTGGCCGGATGCGGCGGCCTGGGTTCTTCTCGTTGAAGCGCTGGATGGCCTCCCGCGCTTCGGTCTTGCCCTCCTCGTCCTTGGCCATGGCAGCCATGGCGAACTGCTCGACCAGGGCGCTGCGCCGGGCCTGCAGCGCGCGGTCCTGGCCCACGATGGCGGACTTGCCTTCGTAGGCATTGCGCACGCTGGACGGCGAGAAGCCCACAGCCTGACCGGCCACGGCAGCCGCATCTACTTGGTCCTGCACCACGATGCCGGTCTTGTACTTGACACCCTCGGTCTCGTAGCGCCAGGCCTTGAGCGGGCCGCGCAGCACGCTGGGCGCCATGGTCTCAAGCCCGCACTGGTACCGGCCATCGCTCATCTCCTGCAGGCTCTTCAGAGCGTTGATGCCGATGCCAGCCACGGGGCCCAGGGTGGCGGCCATTGCCGACTCGCCCAGGCGCTGACCTTCCACCCCCCTCCTGCACACCCGTGGGATCAGCCGGTCCAGCCCCACGCGGCCCGAGATGTCCCAGGGCGTCAGGCGGAACAGGCCATGGGAGAGAACCTCCGCCGGCGTCTAACCGAAGGTGTCTGCCAGCATGACCACCTGCGCGCCCCAGGGCTCGTCCTCGGCGCCGCTCAACACCGAGACCGCGGCCAGCAGCGTGGTCACCATGGGCAAGTCCAGCACCTTCGCCCGCCGACTTGAGATGGTTAAACAGATGACCATTCATGGCCTGGATGCCACCCAAGCTGCTCTCGCCCACGGCGTCACAGCGCAGACAGCCAGAAAGTGATTGGGTCGGTATCTGAGCGGCGGCAAAGCCGCCCTGGCCGACGCCTCCTCCAGGCCAGCGCGCTCGCCCCGAGCCATTGACCAGTCCGAGGCACTGCCCATCGTTGAGTTGCGCAGCAGTCGGATGCTGTAATCGCGCATTGCCAGCTACGCAGGCGTCTGTGCCTCCTCAGTCAGCCGTGTGCTGGCCCGGGCTGGCCTGTCTCGCCTCAGCGACCTGCAGCCTGCGGAACCGGTGATGCATTCGTCGCGGCCATCGGCCGCTGGCAAAGACGGCGGGCTGCTTACCCGCGCGCCACCAGGGCCGCCAGCGTGCGCAGCGCAGCCTGCGCCTCTTGGGGCGCCTTTTCGTAGTGCTGCAGCAGCTCCTGAGTGTCAGAACTGACTGAGGCCGCCGTGCCGGCATCGCCACCAGCCGCGCCCGCGCGCAGCGACAGCAGTACATAGCCCACATCCACGCCCACGGCATGCAGCTGCTGCAGCGCCTTGGCGTCGGGTGCGAACTCGCCCTCTTCAAATTTCAGCAGTGCCAGGCGATCCACGCCCGACTTGTCTGCCAGCTGGCCCACGGTCAACTCCAGCCGCTTGCGCTCCTGTTGCAGCCGCTCGGCAAAGGTTTGCCCTGGGTTTGGGTGCGGGGCAGCGCAAGGGTCCAACGAACGTAGACCAGTTAGCAGATAGGCGACATCAACCCCGTGTGCGGCCACTGCCTCAAGGTACGACGAATCGGGCTTACGCGAGCCCTTTTCATAGTTGAGCTGCGTCTCAGCAGATACGCCTGCAAGGGCGCCAAAAGCCCCCTGATTCAGCTTGAGATGCTTGCGGACTTCTTTCAGTCTCTCGCAAAAATTCGACATTTGCCGATAACTTTCCATTGACAAATCGACATTTGTCGATAAAAATCAATCAACCATGTAACAACCTAGATTCAAATACTACATGACCACTCCAGCGCAACAGACCAGCCACCGCTCGGCTATGGTCGAGCCCCTTCTGCAGGTCAGGCCCATCCTCCAGCGGCTGACCAAGGCCCGAAACAAGGCTGCCTTCGGCGATGGCGGCTTTGCCTTAGAGCTGGGCGGCCTGCACCTGTCTTGCTATGTGGGCCCGCGCGCTGCTGGTGCTGGGGCGCAAGGGGGCGCGGCATGAGGCCGTACGCCGTCACCCACTTGGACGCTCTGCATGTGCGCAGCCGCCTGGTGCTTAGCGCCGCTCGCTGCCCAGGCCACGCTGGAACTCATCTACGGCATGCCCTGTTTCCTGACCGCCGCGCGCGTGAGCGGGGGTGCGCGGTGAACCATGGCAAGGAATGACCCATCAGCCTCTTCAGGCAAGCCCGACCCAGCCAGAAACAGCATGGCCCGAGCCTCTCTTGCCGATCCCCACCAAGCAGTCCTCTTCGCAGCAGGAGTGCTCAAGCACACGGTGAAAAGCATCCTGTACGACGGAGCACAGGAGCGCTACTCCTGCTCGCACCTCAGCCGGGCATTTGCAGCGCTCAACCAACTTCCTGCTCCCGGTTGCTACCCGGCAACCAGTGCGCATGAGCTGGTGCGGGTGGATCTGCTTTCACTGCTCGCCCTCATCAGCTCGGAATTGGAGTTCGCTCGCGACACATTCCGAGAGAACCGGCTCAGTGCAGCAGGTGAAGCTGCCTTTGTTCATGGACTGCTGGAACACGCCTTTGAATTCGCAGACAGGCTGTTCGGGGCCTACAACGAGCTTCCCAACTCCTTGGACGACCTGCGTTTCCTGGCCAGCTTTGCTGCAGCCAAGGATGCTGGCAACGGTATCAATACATTCGGCAGCCAGGCAGATACAGCATCATCAGTCACAGCGGCATCGCCATTGCTTGGAAGCGGCCACCGGGCCAGTGAGTTGCTCATTCGTTGCTCGTTCGACATCGAGGCAGCAGCCCACGCCGTGACAGCGCTGGGAGATCAGATCACGGAACCGGAGCAGATTCAGATCGCCTCACTGATTCGCTGCTATGGCGCACGCATCGCGAAACTCAACAGTGTTCTGATGAGCTATCTCACCGGGGACGAAGTGATCACCCTGGCGGATGCGCAGCACGCCCTGTACCAAGGAGCCAAGCAGTTGCCAGAAGTAGCCCTGTGACGACGTACGGCGGAAATGGTCCCTTGGATTGAGCGCAGCGCATTTGTGTGCCGCGATCTACGCCCCCTTGGCGCGGCGTCCAACCTCGGGTAGTCAATAATGTGACCTTTGCCCGCCACCATGCCCCACACGATGGATACGGCCCGAGGCGGGCAGCACGACACAAGAACATTTGCGCCTTCCTGCGGCCCCGCGCCATCCAGGCAGGCCTTGCCCGGCGCCTTCGCGCCGCTGCAACCTGTTGATTCCCAAGCCAATGAGCGACCTCTCGCAAAGCACACAGCCCTCTCCGGCCCCTGATCTGTCGGCGCACACGCCCATGATGCAGCAGTACCTGGGCATCAAGATCAACTACCCCGACACGCTGGTTTTCTACCGCATGGGGGATTTCTACGAGCTGTTCTTCGGGGATGCGGAGAAGGTGGCGCGGCTGCTGGACATTACGCTGACCACGCGCGGGCAGACGGCGGGGCAGCCGATTCCCATGGCGGGCGTGCCCTTCCATGCGCTGGAGAACTACCTGGGCCGGCTGATCAAGCTGGGCGAGTCGGTGGCGATCTGCGAGCAGGTGGGCGAGGTGGGCGCCGCCAAGGGCCCGGTGGAGCGCAAGGTGGTGCGCGTGGTGACGCCGGGTACGCTGACCGACAGCGAGCTGCTGTCGGACAAGAGCGAGGCGATCTTGCTGTCCCTGCACACGGCCGGGCGCCAGCGCTGCGGCCTGGCCTGGATGGCGGTGACGCAGGGGCGCATCCACCTGGCCGAGTGCTCCCACGATGAGCTGGGCGCCTGGATTTCGCGCATTGCGCCCAGCGAGCTGATCTACAGCGCAGGCGTGACCGAGCGTTTCGAGCAGAGCCTGTTCGCGCTGCGCCATGGCGGCTCCATTGCCTGCCCGCTGTCGCCGCGCCCCGACTGGCAGTTCGACGGCGGCCTGGGCGAGCGCAAGCTGCTGGAGCTGCTGGGCGCGGCCAGCCTCAAGGCCTGGGAGGCCGAGGACCTGCCGCTGGCCCATGGCGCCAGCGCCGCGCTGCTGTCGTATGCGGAGCACACGCAGGGCCGCAGCCTGTCGCACATCCACGCTCTGCAGGTGCAGCGCGACGATGAGCTGATTGCGCTGCCGCTGGCCACGCGCCGCAACCTGGAGCTGGTCAAGACGCTGCGCGGCGAGGATTCGCCCACATTGTTCTCTCTGCTGGACACCTGCATGACGGGCATGGGCAGCCGCCTGCTCAAGGCCTGGCTGCTGGAGCCGCGCCGCGACCGCACGCAGGCCATGGCGCGGCTGGAGGCCACGCGGGCGCTGCAGGGCGCCAGCGCAGGCGGCATGGCCGCGCCCTGGCAGCAGTTGCGCGAGCAGCTCAAGGGCGTGAGCGATGTGGAGCGCATCACCGCGCGCACCGCGCTGCGCCAGGTGCGCCCGCGCGAGCTGGTGGGACTGGGCCGCACGCTGCACAAGGCCGCCGTGCTGGCCCAGGCCGGGCAGACGCCTTCGGCCCACCTGACCCAGCTGTTTGCCGACCTGCAGCCGCCCGAGGGCTGCGCCGAGCTGCTGGTGCGCGCCATCATGGAAGAGCCGGCCGCCCTGGTGCGCGACGGCGGCGTGTTTGCCACGGGCTACGACGCCGAGCTGGACGAGCTGCGCGCCATCCAGAACAACTGCGACGACTTCCTGCTGGAGCTGGAGGCCAAGGAAAAGCTGCTCACCGGCATTCCCAACCTGCGCGTGCAGTTCAACAAGGTGCACGGCTTCTATATAGAGATCACCAACAGCTACAAGGACGCGGTGCCCGAGCGCTACCGCCGCCGCCAGACGCTGAAGAACGCCGAGCGCTACATCACGCCCGAGCTCAAGGCCTTCGAGGACAAGGCCCTGTCCGCGCAGGAGCGTGCGCTGCAGCGCGAGAAATTCCTCTACGAGCAGCTGCTGGACCAGTTGCAGCCCCATGTGCCGGCGCTCACGCGCGTGGCCGGCGCCATTGCGGCCATCGACGTGCTGTGCACGCTGGCCGAGCGCTCGCTGACGCTGAACTGGTGCGCGCCCGAGTTCGTGAACCATCCCTGCATCGAGATCGAGGCCGGCCGCCACCCGGTGGTGGAGGCCCGCATGGCCGAGACCTCCAGCGGCAGCTTCATCGCCAACCACACGCGCATGAACGCCAACACGCGCATGCAGATCATCACCGGCCCCAACATGGGCGGCAAGTCGACCTATATGCGCCAGGTGGCGCTGATCGTGCTGCTGGCCAGCATGGGCTCGCATGTGCCGGCGTCCAGCTGCCGGCTGGGGCCCATCGACGCCATCCACACGCGCATCGGCGCGGCCGACGACCTGGCCAATGCCCAGTCCACCTTCATGATGGAGATGACCGAGGCCGCGCAGATCCTGCACTCGGCCACGCCGCACAGCCTGGTGCTGATGGACGAGATCGGCCGGGGCACCAGCACCTTCGACGGCCTGGCGCTGGCCAGCGGCATCGCCACCCAGCTGCACGACAGGACGCGCGCCTTCACGCTGTTTGCCACGCACTACTTCGAGCTGACCGAGCTGCCGGCCAAGGCACGCGCGGCCGTGAACATGCATGTGAGCGCCGCCGAATCGGGCCAGGACATCGTCTTCCTGCACGAGATCCAGCCCGGCCCGGCCAGCCGCAGCTACGGTATCCAGGTGGCCAAGCTGGCGGGCATGCCGGCCGGCGTGCTGCACCACGCGCGCCATGCGCTGGAGGCACTGGAGGCCCATGCCGACGAGGGCCGCCTGCAGGTGGACCTGTTCGATGCGCCCGACATGCCCGAGCCCGAAAGCCGCCACGACCCGCTGGCCCAGGCGCTGGCCGCCATCAATCCCGACGCACTGAGCCCGCGCGAGGCGCTGGAAGCCCTTTACCAGCTCAAGAAGATCGCCGCCTGAACGCGGTCAATCGCCTCGCACTAAACTTGCCATTTCCGCAGATTCGGACGCTTCCATGACTTATTGCGTTGCCATCAAGCTCAACGCCGGCCTGGTTTTCCTGGCCGACTCGCGCACCAATGCCGGCCTGGACCAGATCAGCTCGTTCCGCAAGCTCATGGTCTACGAGAACCCCGGCGACCGTTTCATGGTGCTGCTGTCGGCCGGCAACCTGTCCATCACCCAATCGGTGCGCGAGCTGCTGGAGAGCCAGCAACTGCGCGACGAGGCCACGGGCGACATGCTGACCATCTGGAACGTGCGCAGCATGTTCGATGCGGCCCGCGTGCTGGGCGCGGCCGTGCGCCATGTGTTCGAGCGCGACGGCGTGGCACTGTCCCGGTCGGGCGTGGACTTCAATATCTCGCTGGTGCTGGGCGGCCAGATCCAGGGCGAGAACATGCGGCTGTTCCAGGTCTACTCGGCGGGCAACTTCATCGAGGCCACGAGCGAGACGCCCTACTTCCAGATCGGCGAGTCCAAGTACGGCAAGCCCGTGCTGGACCGCGTGATCACGCCGCGCACGCCGCTGGACGAGGCCGCCAAGTGCGCCCTGGTGTCCATGGACAGCACGCTCAAGTCCAACCTCTCGGTGGGCCTGCCGCTGGACCTGATCGTGTACGAGAAGGACCGCTTTGCCTCCGACAAGATCGTCAGCATCGACGAGAGCAATCCGTATTTCCGCATGCTGCACGACAGCTGGGGCGAGCGCCTGCGCCATGTCTTCGACAGCATCGAAGACCCGGCCTGGGAGGGCAGCGATTCCGCGGTGCCCATTCGCGTGCACAGCCGCCAGGCCCAGCCGCTGACCAAGGTCACCGCGCCGGCAGGCGCCCTGCGCTCGTCGGCGCGCAGCATGGGCCGGCTGCCGCCTGCGGCGCTGCGCCAGCCCTATCACAGCGGCACGGGCGCAGGCCTGGGCACCTCCACGGCCGACGGGCTGGCCACCTCGCCCATGACGCCCCTGCAGCCGGGCCCGGCATCGCCCATGCGGCCGGACGCCGGGCAACCCTCCGGCCACCAGCAAGGCATGCCGGATGCTGCGGACCGGACCGGCCAGGAGCCCCAGCCGTGAACGCGGCCCGGCCCGCGCTGCGGGCCGACAGCGACGCGGGCACGGAATCGGCACCGCTGCCCGTGGTCTTCTCGCATGCCAACAGCTTTGCGCTGCCCACCTACCGGCTGCTGTTCTCGCTGCTGGCCGAGCGCGGGATCGCGGCGCAGGGGGTGGAGCGCTTCGGCCATGACCCGCGCTTTCCCGTCACCAACAACTGGCCGCACCTGGTCGAACAACTGGCCGAGTTCACGCGCGCCGAGGTGGAGCGCGTGGGCGGTCCGGTCTTTCTGGTCGGGCATTCGCTGGGCGGTTTCCTGAGCGTGATGACGGCTGCGCGCCACCCCGAACTGGCGCGCGGCGTGCTGCTGATCGACTCGCCCCTGCTCAGCGGCTGGCGTGCCAATGCCGTGGGCGTGGCCAAGCGCACGCAGCTGGTGGGCTCGGTCTCGCCGGGCAAGATCAGCGCCCGCCGCCGCAATGCCTGGGACAGCGATGACGAGGCCATGACCTATTTCCGCGCCAAGAAGGTGTTTGCGCAATGGCACCCGCAGGTGCTCCAGGACTATGTGCAGGGCGGCCTGACCGACCTGGACGGCCGGCGCACGCTGCACTTCACGCGCGAGGTGGAGACCGCCATCTACAACACCTTGCCGCACAACCTGGCCTCGCTGCTGCACCACCATCCGCTGCGCTGCCCGGCGGCCTTCATCGGCGGGCGTGCCTCGGTGGAGATGCGCCAGGTGGGCATGGACCTTACGCGCCGCATCACGCGCGGGCGCGTGATGATGCTGGACGGCAGCCACCTGTTCCCCATGGAGCGGCCCCACGCCACGGCCGCCGCCATCGAGGCCTCGCTGCTGAACCTGCTCGGCCCCGAGGGCTGAACCGGGCACCCCGAATGTGAAAAGGCCACCTTGCGGTGGCCTTCTGCGTTGGTGCCTGAGGAATGCCTGGGGCCCTTCGCCCAAGCCTGGGTCAAACCTCGCTCCAGCTCACGACCCCGGTGAAGGCCGTCACCAGCACGATGATGCCGAAGGCGATGCGGTACCAGGCAAACGGCACGAAGCTGTTGGTGGATATGTAGCGCAGCAGCCAGCGCACGCACAGCCAGGCGCTGATGAAGGAGAACACCAGGCCCACGGCGAACATGGGGATGTCGGCCACCGACAGCAGTGCGCGCTCCTTGTAGAGGCTGTAGACGCCGGCGCCGATCAGCGTGGGAATGGCCAGGAAGAACGAAAAGTCGGTGGCCGCCTTGCGCGACAGGCCCATGAGCATGCCGCCGATGATGGTGGCGCCGCTGCGGCTGGTGCCGGGGATCATGGCCAGGCACTGCACCAGGCCGACCTTGAGGGCGTCCAGCGGCGTCATCTCGTCCACGGTCTGCACGCGCATGGCCGATGCCGGCCGGCGCTCGGCCCACAGGATGACGAAGCCGCCCAGGATGAAGGTGGTGGCCACCACGGTGGGCGTGAACAGGTGCGCCTTGATGAACTTGCCGAAGATCAGCGCCAGCACCACGGCCGGCAGGAAGCCGATGATGACGTTCAGCGTGAGCCGCTGCGCCTGGCGGCTGGTGGGCAGGTCGACCACGGTGGAGCGGATCTTCTGCCAGTACACCAGCACCACGGCGAAGATGGCGCCGGTCTGGATGGCGATGTCGAAGACCTTGGCCTTGGCATCGTCGAAGCCCAGCAGCGAGCCTGCAAGGATGAGGTGCCCGGTGGAAGAGATGGGAAGGAACTCCGTCAGCCCTTCCACGATGCCCATGATGGCGGCCTTGACCAGCAAAAGAATGTCCACGGCAAGCGTCCTGTCGCAATGCAAAAGTGGGCCATTATCTGCGCTGGCCATGGCCTGCCGGTGTCCGCCTGCCCGCCTGTCAGCGGCAATCGCAAACTTTTACAACGCGCGGCCCGCGACGTTGCTGCGCGCCCGGCACTGTGCTGCAATGTGGGTGCGCTGGACTTCAGCGCGCCTTCAAAACCATTCCATCATGAAAAAAATCGTTGTTCTGGCAGTTGTCTCCCTGGCCTGCAGCATGGGCATGGCCGCAGGGGACAAGGCTCCCACGGCCCAGCAAAAGCTGATGGGCACCTGCAACACCGAAGCCACCGGCAAGAAAGGCGACGAGCGCAAGGAGTTCATGAAGTCCTGCCTGTCCGACGGCAAGAAGCGCCAGCAGGAACGCATGAAGACCTGCAACGTGGACGCCACGGGCAAGAAGGGTGATGAGCGCAAGGCGTTCATGAGTGAATGCTTGAAGAAGGACTGACCCCCTGAGGCGCTGCGCGCCTTCCCCCTCTCGCTGCGCGGGGGGGGACGACACCCTCGCTGCGGGGCGGCCCTTGCTCGGTGTCCCTCGCTTTGGGGGCGCGCCAGTCGGATGGGTCTGGGGCCTGCCAAGCATTGCAAAAAGCCACCGTTTTCGGTGGCTTTGCTGTTTAGGCGGATAGTTTTCTGATTTGGCTATCAATGGAGCCGTGTACTACCGACAGCCGTTCAAACTCGCAGGGCTCAAGCGCGGGCAGCCGAGCAAGGGCCGCCCCGCAGTGAGGGCTGCGTCCCCCTCCGCGAAGCGAGAAGGGGGAAGCGGCGCAGCCGCTCAGGGGGTCATCTTCCTAGCTCTTCGCTTGCGCCACCAGATGATGACGCCGGTGATCGACAGGACTGCGACGAGCACGCCGACGAAGGACATGAGCACGCGGCCGGGGGTGCCGAGGATGCGGCCGCTGTGCAGGGGCAGTTGCAGCTGGACGAAGACGTCGGCTGCGGTGCCGTGCCAGGGGCGGTAGGTGCCCAGGACTTCGCCGTTGTCCGAGCTGACGTAGATGTTGGACAGGCCCATGCCCATGGCGCCGGTTTCGTCGCGCGGGTCGAAGAAGGAGACGTTGTAGAACGGGAAGTCGCCACCCCACCAGATGCCGCCTGCGGGCTGGGCGAAGCCCAGGCGCTTGGCCTCGCTCTGGGCGATGGCGATGGCCTGGGCGAACGAGACCTGGGGCACGAGGAGCGTGCCCTGGGGCGCGGGCTTGAGGGTTTCGTAGGGGCCGGGCGTGGTGGTGGAGACGGTGCTCATCACCGGGTAGAAGACTTCGCGGTACAGGTTCAGCGAGAACGAGGTGAAGGCCACGATGACGATGACGGCCCAGACCCACAGGCCGCCCGCGCGGTGCAGGTCGAAGTTGAGCTTGTAGGCGCCGCCGCCCCAGCGCACGCGCCATGAGGGCAGCCAGCGCCGCCACCACGATCCCACGGCCGCCGTCAGGCGCGGGGCGCTTTTCCTGAGCTTGACGGGAAAGGTCAGCAGCAGCGCGACAAAGCTGTCGGCCACCCACAGCAGGGCCAGGCTGCCCATGAACCAGTAGCCCCAGCGGTCCGTGCCCCAAAAGCGCGGGGCCAGCAGGCTTTCGTGCAGGTGGCGCAGCCAGGGCATGAGGTTGCGCTGGCTGAGCGCAAAGCTGCGCCCGTTGCGCTGGCCGGTGATGTGGCCACTGACGGGATCGACGAAGACCGTGTCATAGCCCAGCGCAGGCGCCTGGCCCGTGGCCGGGTCGGGCCGGGGGCGCACCATGAACATGGCGGCTTCGCCCTCGACCAGGCCCAGGGTCATGTAGCTGATCTCGGCGCGCGGCTCGCTGGCCTGCACGGCGGCGGCCAGCTCCAGCGGGGTCTTCAGCGGGCCGCGTGCCGGGGTCTCCAGCATGTCGGCGTTGAGCCATTCGTCGATTTCATGGTCCCAGGACAGCACGGCCCCGGTGAGGCCGGCCATGGTGAGGAAACCGGCCAGCACCAGGCCAATCCAGCGGTGCACCACCGTCCACAACGCGCGCATGCTTCAGATCGCTCCGGCTCAGAAGTCCACCGATGCGCTCAGCGAGAAGGTGCGCGGCATGGACTGCACCAGGTAGTTGGCGCCCGGGTAGCCGCCCACGGACGACCAGTAGCCCTTGTCGAACAGGTTGTCGATGCGCGCGCGCAGGGTCAGCAGGCGGTTGTTGCCGATGTCCATGAGATAACGCGCGCCGATGTCTGTGCGCGTCCACGAGGCCACCTTCAGCGTGTTGGCGCCGTTGGCGTACTGGCTGGAGGTGTGCATCACGCGCGCATTGAGGGCCAGGCCCGAGACGCCGGGCACATCCCAGTCCACGCCCAGGTTGAGCAGGCGCTTGGGCACGCCGATGGCGTAGTTGCCGATGGTGGTGGCATCGGCGGCCTCGCGGATCTTGGCCTCGCTGAAGGTCACGCCGCCCAGCACGCGCAGGCCCTTGACGGGTTCGCCGAAGACCGTGGCCTCCAGGCCGCTGTTGCGCTGCTTGCCGTACTGGCCGAAGACCTGGTTGGCCACATAGGCCGAAGGCATGTCCGTGGTGTACAGCGCCACCGTGGCGCCCAACTGCGGGCCCTGCCACTTGAAGCCGATTTCCTTCTGGCGCGACTTGTAGGGCGCGAACACCTGGCCGCCGTTGGACACGGGCAGGTCGTTGGCCGTCTGCGGCGCCACGGCGCCCTTGGTCAGGCCTTCGATGTAGTTGGCGTAGACCGAGGTGTTCTCGCTGGTCTTGAACACCAGGCCCAGCATGGGCGTGGTGGCCGACTTCTTGTAGTTGTCGGTCTGCGCGCCCGTGTTGTAGTCGTAGCTGCTTTGCTCGATGCTCTGGCGGCGCACGCCCACGGTCAGGCGCAGGCGCTCGTCCAGCATCGTCAGCGTGTCGCCGATGGCGAAGCTGTTGAGTTGGGTTTCGCCCACGCGCGTGGGATCGGCCAGGTTGCCGCCGAACAGCGTCATCGCCGGGCGTGCGCTGCTCCAGGGGTTGTAGATGTTGTTGACCACGCCAAAGCCCATGCCCCAGGCATTGCGCTCGGTGGCGGAGTAGGTGCTGGCCGTGGCCACCAGCTCGTGGCCCACGCTGCCCGTGGCCAGGCGCGTGCGGATGCCGACCTCGCCCGTGCCCACGCTGTCCTTGCGCTTGTTGTCGAAGCGCGTGCCCGTGGTGTCGCCGGCCGCATTGCTCACGGTCACGCCGCTCAGGGAGTTGTCTTCCTTGCCGCGGCGCAGGCCGCCTGCGGCCCAGGCGGTGGTTGTGTCGTTGATGTCCCATTCGGCGCGCAGCGTGGCGAACAGGTCGCGCTCGGTGGAGTACGACCAGTTCTGGCCGTAGTTGGTCTTGTTGTCGGGTACGGCCGGGATGAAGTTGCCGGGCGTCACGCTGGGGCGGCCGCCGTTGTAGCTGTTGCGCTGGTAGCCCACGTCGCCCGACAGGCGCACGTTGCGGCTGCGCCAGTCCAGGCCCACGCCCAGGGCGGTGAGCGAGCGGTCCTCGCCATCCACGCCCGTGCCGCCGTCGCGGCGCACGGCGTTCAGGCGGATGCCGGTGCTCTGGTCAGGGCCGAAGCGGCGCGAGATGTCGGTGGAGACAAAGGCCTGGCCGCCCGTCTGTATGCCGGCGCCCACGCGCGTCAGCGCATCGTTGCCGGCGCGCTTGGGCAGCAGGCTGATGGTGCCGCCAATGCCGCTGCCGCCCGGTGCTGCGCCATTGAGGAAGGCATTGGCGCCGCGCAGCACCTCCACGCGCTCGAAGAACTCCGAGGCGATGTACTGGCGCGGCAGCAGGCCGTACAGGCCGTTGTAGGCGATGTCGTCCGAGTACACCGGGAAGCCGCGCAGCACATACAGCTCCTGGAAGTTGCCGAAGCCGCGCGCCTGGCGCACGCCCGGGTCGTTGAGCAGCACGTCGCCCACGCTCTTGGACTGGGTGTCTTCGATCAGCTGCTGCGTGTAGCTGGTGGTGGAGAACGAGGAGTTCTTCCAGTCCAGCGTGCCCAGCACGCCGTTGCGCGCGCCCGTGGCCACCTGGCCGCCTGCGAAGGGCTTGGACAGGCCCTGGGCCGATGCGTCGGCACTGGCCTCCACCGTCACGGCCTCCAGCACGGGGTCGCCGCCCCGGGTCTGGGCAATCAGGGCCTGCTGGCTGCACAGGCAGAGAACGGCCAGGGAAATCGGGCGGATGGAGGGCATGAGGATGATATTGAGAATGATTTACAGAATCCGTTAGCTTACCAACCACGTTAGGGCGCTGCTATGAATTTTCTCAATCTGTTGCATCGAAGCAATCCTCCAAGTGATTGAATTCAAAGGCCCTTCGCAATAGTTTGTGCGCACTCCCCATAGCCGCAATCTTCCAACGACCACGGAGATCCCTGCAGCTCGCGGCGCCCCGATGCATCTGGCACCCTGCCGGCGCCCGTCCGTCGCATGGCGCTGGCCCGGCCCGCGTCCGGCAGCGACAGTCCTGTCCCATACAGGCCCACCAACCCGGGCCGCACGCCAGGACACCGCCATGCAAATGACACCGCTGATCGCCATCCACATGAGTGCCGCCCTCGGGGCCACGGCCACGGGTGCCATCGCCCTGCTGGCGCGCCGGCGGGCCGCCGTCCATCCCCGCCTGCACCGCGCGGCCGGCTACGCCTTCGTCACGCTCATGGTCTGCGCGGCGGTGTCCGCCTGCTTCATCCGCGACTACCGCCTGCCCAACTGGGCCGGCTACACGCCCGTCCACCTGCTGGTGCCACTGACCTTTGCCGGCCTGGGCCGCTCGTTCTGGCACCTGTACCACGGCAACATCGCCGGCCACCGCAAGATCATGCGCAGCGTCTACATCGGCGCCTGCGTCGTGGCGGGCCTGTTCACCCTGCTGCCCGGCCGCTACCTGGGCGACCTGCTGTGGCAGCAGCTGGGCCTGGCCTGACGCCGCTTTCCTTCCCCCTGACGGAGAACTTCCCATGCGCACCCTTGATCCCCTTGATCCCCTTGATCCCATTCATCCCCTCGATCCCTCTGCCCGCCACGACGACGATGCCCTGGAGCGCATGGCGCGCCGCCGCGCAGGCGCCAAGATGGGCTGGATGATCCACGCCAGCGTCTATGTGCTGGTCAACCTCGGGCTGGCGGCGCTGTCGCTGTCCCAGGGCAGGCACTGGGCCATCTTCCCGGCCCTGGGCTGGGGCCTGGGGCTGGCCATCCACGGGGCCGTGGTCTGGCTGGCCCTGCCGGGCAACGGCTGGCACGGGCGCATGGTGGAGCGTGAGCGGCTGGCGCTGCAGTCACGCCAGGGCCGCGCCCGCTAAACGACGCCATGGGACTACCATTGCCCTCCATGCCCGACCTCGCATCCAACGCCCCATCCCAGCGGGCCGCACAGGGCCACATCGTGGAACGGACCACGCTGCTGCGCCACGGCATCGCAACGACCTCGGCCTGCGCCCTGATTGCCGCCGCATTCAGCCTGAGCAACCACGGCCGCTGGGACGTGAACCTCATCTACTCGCTGTCGATAGGCTTGACCAGCTGGCTCACCATCGAACTGGGCCGTTGGCGCATGACGCGGGGCCAGGACATTCCCTGGCCCGGCGGCTGGCGCGGCGCCGCGCTGGTGGTGGCTGGCATCGTGACGGGGTTTGTGATCGGGTCGCTGATCGGCACGGCCTACAGGCAGTGGGCCGATCCCGACGCCAGCACGGCCCTGATGCACCGGCTGTGGATACCGCTGGCCGTCACCATCGTCGCCAGCACGGTGATGTCGCTGGCCTTCTTCCTGCTGGGCTACTCGCGCCACCTGCAGATGCAGGCCGAGCAGGCCCGCCGCCAGGCGGCCGAGGCCAAACTCACCCTGCTGCAGGCCCAGCTGGAGCCGCACATGCTGTTCAACACCCTGGCCAACCTGCGCGTGCTGGTGGCCAGCGACCCGCAGCGCGCCCAGGCCATGCTGGACCATCTGATCGCCTACCTGCGCGCCACGCTGGGCGGCTCGCGCAGCACCGAGCATGCGCTGGGCGAAGAGTTCGCACGCCTGCGCGACTACCTGGCGCTGATGTCCATCCGCATGGGCCCGCGCCTGCAATACACGCTGGACCTGCCCGAGGATTTGGCCCAGGTACCTGTGCCGCCGCTGCTGCTGCAGCCCCTGGTGGAAAACTGCATACGCCACGGACTGGAGCCCAAGCTGGAAGGCGGGCATATCGCCGTGCGCGCGCGCCGCACCGCCGGCGGCCAGCTGGAGCTGACCGTGGCCGACAACGGACTGGGCCTGGACACCGGAGCGCCCGCCCTGCCCGGCAGCCGCTTCGGCACGGCCCAGCTGCGCGAGCGCCTGGCCAGCCGCTATGGCGACGCCGCACACTTCGAACTGGCCGCCCTGCCCGAAGGCGGCACGCTCGCCAAAATCACCATTGCCAACGCCGGTTGAAATGACCTCCTCCCCCCGCGCCCTGATCGCCGAAGACGAACCCCTGCTGGCCGAGGACCTGCGCCAGGCCCTGGCCCGCGCCTGGCCCGAGCTGCAGATTGCCGCCATGGTGGGCGACGGCCTGAGTGCCGCCCGGCAGGCGCTGGCGCTGCAGCCCGATGTGCTGTTCTTCGACATCCGCATGCCGGGCCAAAGCGGCCTGGAGGCCGCCGCCGAACTGGCCGACGCCTGGCCCGAGGCGCAGCCGTTTCCCATCCTGGTCTTCGTGACCGCCTATGACCAGTACGCCATGGACGCCTTCGAGGCCCAGGCCGTGGACTACCTGCTCAAGCCCGTGCAGCCCGAGCGGCTGGCGCGCAGCGTGCAGCGCCTGCGCGAGCTGCTGGCCCAGCGCACGGTGGCCCCGGCCGGCGCTGCACTGGCGCAGGCGCTGGAGCAATTGCGGCATCTGGCCGGCGCCACGGCCCCCGCCGCCGCCACCGAGCCGCCGCTGCAGATGATCCAGGCCGGCGTGGGCACGCAGATCCAGATGGTGCCCGTGCAGGACGTCGTCTACTTCGAGGCGGCCGACAAGTACGTGCGCGTGCTCACGGCCTCGCATGAGTACCTGGTGCGCACGCCGCTCAAGGAGCTGCTGCCCCGGTTGGACGCCGAGGAATTCTGGCAGGTGCACCGCGGCACGGTGGTGCGTGCGGCCGCCATTGCCAGTGCCCAGCGCGACGAGGCCGGCCGGCTGTGGCTGCAGCTGCGCGAGCGAGCGGAAAAACTGGCCGTGAGCCGCCTCTACGCGCAGCGGTTCAAGGCGATGTAGGTGGCGATGTAGACGCCGACTCCGTCAGCGCAGCGGCGGCTGATCGGGCAGGTCCAGCACGTCGTCCCAGGCCACTCCCTGCATCTCGTCCCAGTGGGCGACGATCACGCAGCGCGGCCCGTGCCCGGCCACGGGCACAGATTGCTGGCCGGCCCGGTTCAGCCCCGCCAGCGTGCGCTGCACATGGTCGATCGATCCCCGGTCCAGCGCGGCCAGCGGCTCGTCGATCAGCAGCAGCGGCGCGCCGCTGGCCCAGCCCGCCGCCATCCACAGCTTGCGCAGGCTGCCCGTGGACAGGGCCAGCAGGGGCTTGTGCAGGTGGGGCTCCAGGCCCAGGCCGTCGGCATGGGCCTGCCAGGCCGCCTCGCTCCACGCTGGATGCAATTGCCGCTGTGCCTGCACCCATTCCTGCGCGGGCCCGGCGCGCTCGGCATTCGACAGCTCGGCGCGCGGGTCGCGCCAGAACAGCGCGGGGCGCTGCGACGGGTCCGGCTGCTGCGGATACGCCAGGCGCCCGCCCTGCAAGGGCAACTGGCCGGCCAGCATTTGCAGCAGGCTGGTCTTGCCGCAGCCCTCGCCGCCGCGCACCAGGCACAGGCCCACGGGCCAGTCGTGCGAGGCGCCATCCCACAGCAGCAGGCCCGGCTGCCCGAAGCGCAGGGACTGCGCGCTCACCATCGGCGGCGCCATCGTTTGCTGTGCGGTATCCATCTGAATGTCTTTCCGGTTCTGCGATGCGGGCGATTGTGCACGCGGCACAATGCCGGGCTTTCCCTTTTCCCATCACGCAGGCGGACCCACCATGACCCTCGACTACCTGGATTTCGACTACAGCGAAGACGACGAAGGCACGGGCTGCTGGGACGCCATGGCCAGCGTGCCCGCCACGCGCGTGCCGGCGCTGGCGGCCGAGGTGGAGCAATTGCTGGCCTGGGCACACCGCCGCTTCAAGGGCCGGCGCGGCCCCATCGAGGAAGGCGGCGACTGGGACTACGAGCTGCAGGCCCAGGACGACGGCAGCAAGCCGCTGGCCTGGCGCTTTGACGCAGCCACGGCGCGCCTGCAATCCGTGGCGGCGGGGGATGGCCGCACCACGGTGAACCTGTCGATCAGCGGCAGCGCGGCCTTCGGCGAAGCATTGCGCCAGGCCTTCGAGCTGCAGGACTAAACATCAGCGCGCGACAGCCTGCGGCCCCTGCACGGAGGCCGGGCTCAGCGGCTGCCACCGCCCGGCCACGTTCTTGAGCAAGGTGTTGACGGCGGCCAGCCGCCGGTTGCGCACATCGATCAGGCTGCGCCGCGCCGACAGCACCGTGGTCTGGGCGCTGAGCACATTCAGATAGGCCACCGTGCCCGCGCGGTACTGGTTGTTGACGACATCCAGCGCCTTCTGCGCGGCGGCCACGGCCTCGATCTGCACCTGCTGCTCGCGCGCCAGGGCGGATGCGGTGACCAGGTTGTCCTCCACCTCCTGCAACGCCGTCAGCACGGTCTGGCGGTAGGTGGCGGCGGCCAGGTCCAGCGAGGCACGCGCCGACTCCACGGCCGCCGTGCGCGCGCCGCCGTCGAACAGCGCCAGCGCCAGCGACGGGCCCAGCGACCAGAACAGGTTGGGCGCACTCACCAGGTTGGACAGCGATGCACCCCGGTAGCCGGCCGTGGCCGACAGCGTGAGCGCCGGGAAGAAGGCTGCGCGCGCCACGCCCACCTGGGCATTGGCGGCGGCCACGCGGCGTTCGGCCGCCGCAATGTCGGGGCGCTGCTCCAGCAGTTGGGACGACAGCATGGCCGGCACCTCGGGCGGCGGCGGCAGCTCGGCGCCGGCCTCCAGGCTGAAGGCCGCCGGCGGCAGGCCCAGCAGCGCGGCCAGGGCGTGCTCCAGCTGGGCGCGGCTGGTCTGTGCCTCGATGAGCTGGGCCTGGGTGCTTTTGTACTGCGCCTCGGCCTGGGCCACGTCGGCCGACGAGGCCACGCCCGCGCGGTAGCGGTTATTGGTGAGCTTCAGGCTTTGCTCGTAGCTCTGCAGCGTTTCCTGCAGCAGCCGCACGCTGGCATCGGCCGCGCGCAGCGAGAAATAGGTCTGCGTGATCGATGCCTGGGCCGACAGCCGCGCGGCGGCCAGGTCGTCGCTGCTGGCCTGGGCGCTGGCCTGGCTGGCGCTGACCGTGCCCGACACGCGGCCCCACAGGTCCAGCTCCCAGCTGGCGTTCAGGCCCAGCGAGTAGTTGGTCGAGATGTTGCCGCTACTGCCGCTACTGCCGGTGTTGCCGCCCGTGCCTGATGCACCCGATGCACCGGAGGCCCCGCCGCTGCGCGAGCGCGTGGCGCCGGCCGTGCTGCCCAGCGTGGGGAACAGCCCGGCCTGGCTGCTGGCCACGGCCGCCTGCGCGGCACGCAGGCGCGCGGCGGCCTGGGCAATGCTCTGGTTGCCGGTGGCGGCCTGCTGCTGCAGGCGGTTGAGCTGCTCGTCGCCAAACAGCTCCCACCAGTTGTCGGGCACTTGCGCGCGCGACGGATCGGCGGGCCGCCAGATGCCGGCCTCGGCCGCCTCGGGCGTGGCTTCCTTGAACTGGGCCGGCACCTCGAGTGCGGGGCGCTGGTAGGCGCTCTGCGTGGAGCAGCCGGCCAGCAGCGCGGCGGCCAGCCAGATCGCCGGGGAGTGAAGTGTCTTGAACTGCATCAGCTTGGGCTTTCGGATTCGGTTCACTGGGGTGATGCGGCGGGCACAGGGGTGCCGGGGTCTTTGCCCTGCACGCGGCCACGCAGGCCCATGACACGCTGGCGCAGCCTGTCCAGCAGCACATAGACCACGGGCGTGGTGTAGAGCGTGAGCAGCTGGCTCAGCATCAGGCCGCCCACGATGGCAATGCCCAGCGGCTGGCGCAGCTCGGCGCCATCGCCCCGGCCCAGGGCCAGCGGCAGTGCGCCGCAGATGGCCGCCAGGCTGGTCATGAGGATGGGGCGCAGCCGCAACTCGCAGGCGCGGTAGATGGCCTGGGCAGCCGTGGCATGGCCGGCGCGCTGCCGCTCCAGCGCGAAGTCGATCATCATGATGGCGTTCTTCTTGACGATGCCGATCAGCAATATCACCCCGATCAGCGCGATCAGCGAGAACTCCGTCTTGAACAGCATCAGCGCCATCAGCGCGCCCACGCCGGCCGAGGGCAGCGTGGACAGGATGGTCAGCGGATGCACCAGGCTCTCATAGAGCACGCCCAGCACCAGGTAGATGGTGATGATGGCCGCCAGGATCAGCAGCGGCTGCCCGGACAGCGCCTGCTGGAAGGCCCCGGCCGTGCCGCTGAAGCTGCCGCGCACCGACACGGGCACGCCCAGATCGGCCACGGCCGCGCGGATGGCGTCGCTGGCATCCGACAGCGCCACGCCCTCGGCCAGGCTGAAGCTGATGGTGCTGGCCGGCGTGCCCCGGTCATGGTTCACGGCCAGCGGCGTGTTGGTGGTGGTGATGCGCGCAAACGAGGTCAGCGGCACCTGCACGCCCTGGTTGTTCACGAAGAAGAAACCGCGCAGCGTCTCTGGGCTTTGCAGGTAGCGGGGCGCGGCCTCCATCACCACGCGGTATTGGTTGAGCGGGTTGTAGATCACGCCCACCTGGCGCTGGCCGAAGGCGTTGTTGAGCGTGCCGTCGATCTGCGACACGGTCAGCCCCAGGCGCGTGGCCGCGTCGCGGTCGATCACCAGCGAGGTCTGCAGGCCGAAGTCGGACACATCGCTGTTCACGTCCGTGAGCTGGGGCAGTTGCGAAAGCACCTGGCGGATGCGCGGCTCCCAGGTGCGCAGGTCCTGGATGTCGTCGGCCTGCAGCGTGTAGTCGTACGAGCCCGAGCTTTGCCGCCCGCCGATGCGGATATCGCTTTGCGTGACCATGAACAGCCTCGCGCCGGGCTCGTTCTTGAGCTTGTCGCGCAGGCGGTTGATCACCTCGTCGGAAGACACCTTGCGCTCGGCCAGCGGCTTGAGCGACATGAACATGTTGGCCGCATTGCGCTGCCCGCCGCCCGTGAAGCCCGTCACGTACTCCACGGCCGGGTCTTCCTGCACGATGGACAGGAAGCGCTTGAGCCGCTGCTCCATGGCCTGGTAGGAGGTGGACTGGTCGGCCCGGATGAAGCCCATCACGCGGCCCGTGTCCTGGCTGGGCATGAAACCCTTGTCGATGGCCATGTACAGGTGCACGTTCAGCGCCACCACGCCGGCCAGCACCAGCAGCACCAGCGGCTGGTGGCGCAGGCACCAGGCCAGGCTTGCGCGATAGCCGGACATGGCACGCCGCTCGGCCCGGCCCACCCAGGCGCCGAAGCGGTCCCAGGCGCGCTGCAGGCCGTTGCGCGGCCGGCCCGGCTGAGCGACACGCTGCGGGCGCAGCAGCGCAGCGCACATCATGGGCGTGGTGGTCAGCGACACCACCATCGAGATCAGAATGGCCGCCGACATCACCACCGCGAACTCGCGGAAGAACCGCCCCACGATGCCGCCCATGAACAGGATGGGCACGAACACCGCGATCAGCGACAGGCTCATGGACACCACGGTGAACCCGATCTCGCGCGCCCCGTCCAGCGCCGCGCGCAGCGCGGTCTTGCCGCGCTCCATGTGGCGCATCACGTTCTCCAGCACCACGATGGCATCGTCCACCACAAAGCCCGTGGCCACGGTCAGCGCCATCAGCGACAGGTTGTCCAGCGTGTAGCCGGCCAGGTACATCACGCCGAACGTGCCCGCAAGCGACACCGGCACGGCCACGGCCGGAATCAGCGTGGCCCGGCCATTGCGCAGGAACAGGAACACCACCAGGATCACCAGCGCCACGGCGATCAACAGCGCCCGCTCCACCTCCACCACCGAGGCACGCAGCGTGGGCGTGCGGTCGGACACGATGGTCAGATCGATGGCCTCGGGAATGGACGCCTTGAGCTGCGGCAGCAAAGAGCGCACGCGCGCCACGGCCTCCAGAATGTTGGCGTCCGGCTGCTTGAAGATCTGCAGCAGGATGGCGGGCTTGCCATTGGCCACGCCGTAGTTGCGCACGTCCTGCACCGAATCCGTGACATCGGCCACGTCCTGCAGCCGGATCGCATTGCCATTGCTCCAGCGCAGCACCAGCGGCGCATAGTCGGCAGCCACGCGCGCCTGGTCATTGGCCGTCACCTGCCAGTAATGGTCCTCGCGCTCCACTGCGCCCAGCGGCCGGTTGGCATTCGTGGCCGAAATGGCGGTACGCACCTGGTCCAGCGACACGCCATTGGCCGCCAGCTTCACCGGGTCCAGCTCCACGCGCACGGCCGGCAGCGCCCCGCCGCTGATGGACGCCTGGCCCACGCCCTCCACCTGCGACAGCTTCTGCGCCAGCACGGTGGACGCCGCGTCATACATCTGCCCGCGCGTCAGCGCGCTGGACGTCAGCGCCAGGATCATGATCGGCGCATCGGCCGGATTCACCTTGCGATACGTAGGATTGCCCGGCATGCCCGAAGGCAGCAGCGTGCGCGCCGCATTGATGGCGGCCTGCACATCGCGCGCCGCGCTGTCCACCGTGCGCGACAGATCGAACTGCAGCGTGATGCGCGTACTGCCCAGGCTGGAGCTGGACGTGATCTCATTGACCCCCGCAATCGCCCCCAGCGCCCGCTCCAGCGGCGTCGCCACCGTGGCAGCCATGGTGTCGGGGCTTGCACCCGGCAGGCTGGCCGACACCGAAATCGTCGGATAGTCCACCTGCGGCAGCGGCGCCACCGGCAGCAGGAAATACGACACCGCCCCCGCCAGCGCCAGGCCGATGGTCATCAGCATGGTGGCAATGGGCCGGAAGATGAACGGCGCCGAGAGATTGGAAAGCTGGCTCATGATCCAGCCCCAAAAATCCCAGGCCGAGCGAAGCGATGGCCCGAGCAAACTCCCCTTCTGCCCGCGCCTGCGTCGTGGCGCTTGCGGGGTTGCAGTCCTGCCGAAGGACAGGACTGCTTCGTCATCTGGCTCGCCGTGATTGTCTGAACGCAGCGCGCCAGCGCGAAGTGAGTTTCACGGCGAACCCCGCAAGCGCCACGACGCAGGTGGCCCCGCAGCGAAGCGAAGGGGTCGCGGGCAGTGGGGCGCGCTTCTTTGCCTACTTTCTTGTCGCGCGACAAGAAAGTAGGTCGGCCGCCGGGCCGAGCCCCGGCCAGCGGCGCCAGCCAAAAGCGCAGATCAAGCTCAAGCATGGGCCTGCTCCGAAGAAGCACCCCGACGATCCCGCCACCTCTGCGCCCACCCCTCAAACGTCAGATAAATCACAGGCGTAGTGAACAGAGTCAGCAACTGGCTCACCAGCAAGCCCCCCACCAACGTCACCCCCAACGGATGCCGCAACTCACTGCCCACCCCCGTCCCCAACATCAACGGCAAGGCCCCCAGCAAAGCCGCCAAGGTCGTCATCAGGATAGGCCGGAACCGCAGCAGGCAGGCCTGGTAGATGGCCTCGCGCGGCGTATGCCCCTCCTCGCGCTGCGCCTCCAGCGCGAAGTCGATCATCATGATCGCGTTCTTCTTGACGATGCCGATCAGCAGCACGATGCCGATGATGGCGATGATGTCCAGGTCCAGCCCCGCCAGCAGCAGGGCCAGCAGCGCGCCCACGCCGGCCGAGGGCAGCGTGGACAGGATGGTCACCGGGTGGATGGTGCTCTCATAGAGCACGCCCAGCACGATGTACATGGTGATCACCGCCGCCAGCACCAGCAGCAGCGTGTTGGACAGCGAGGCCTGGAAGGCCAGGGCCGCGCCCTGGAAGGCGGCATCCACCGACAGCGGCATATGGCCCTCGGTGCGCAACTGGGCCATCAGGTCCTGCACGGCCTTGACCGCATGGCCCAGCGACACGCCGGGCGCGGTGTTGAACGAGATGGTGGCGGCGGGCAGCTGGCCCACATGGTTCACGGCCAGGGCCATGGGCCGCTCGCTGACCGTGGCCACCGAGGACAGCGGCACGGGCGCGCCCGCGCTGGAGGCCACATAGATGGCCTGCAGCGACTCGGGCCCGATCTTGAACTGCGGCGCCACTTCCAGCACCACGCGGTACTGGTTGGACTGCGTGAAGATGGTGGAGATCAGCCGCTGGCCGAAGGCGTTGTACAGCGCCGTGTCGATGGCCGAGACCGTCACGCCCAGCCGGCTGGCCTGGGCCCGGTCGATCTGCACGAAGGCCTGCAGGCCCTGGTTCTGCAGGTCGCTGCCCACGTCCACCAGCTCGGGCAGGTCGTGCATGCGCTCGACCAGGGCCTGGGTGCTGGTGGTCAGCTGCGCCATGTCGGGCGAGGACATCAGCAGCTGGTACTGGGTGCGCGCCACGCGGTCCTCGATGGTCAGGTCCTGCACGGGCTGGGCGTACAGGCGTATGCCCGGGATCTGCAGCGCATCGTCGGACAGGCGGCGCAGCACGGCGGGCACGCCATCGCGCTGGCCGTGGGGCTTGAGGTCGATCAGCAGCCGGCCCGTGTTCAGCGTGGTGTTGCTGCCATCGACGCCGATGAAGGACGAGATGCTCTGCACGGCCGGGTCCTTGAGCAGCAGCTCGGCCAGGGCCTGTTGGCGCTCGGCCATGGCGGCAAAGGAGATGGACTGGTCGGCCTCGGTCGTGGCCTGGATGGTGCCCGTGTCCTGGTCGGGGAAGAAGCCCTTGGGCACGGCAAAGTACAGCAGCACGGTCACGGCCAGCGTGGCCAGGAAGACGATCCAGGTCAGGCCCCGGCGGTCCAGCACCCAGGTGAGGATGCGGCCGTAGCCGGCAATGGTGCGGTCGAAGAAACGGCCCGTGGCGTGGTACAGGCGGCCATGCCGCTCTTCCTCGGCCCCTTCGGGCTGGTGGCGCAGCAGCCGCGCGCACAGCATGGGCGTGAGCGTCAGCGAGACCACGGCCGAGATCAGGATGGCCACCGCCATGGTGATGGCGAACTCGTGGAACAGCCGCCCCACCACGTCGCCCATGAACAGCAGCGGGATCAGCACGGCGATCAGCGAAATCGTCAGCGAGATGATGGTGAAGCCGATCTGCTTGGCGCCCTTGAGCGCGGCCTGCATGGGCGGCTCGCCCTTTTCCACGAAACGCGCGATGTTCTCGATCATCACGATGGCATCGTCCACCACGAAGCCGGTGGAGATCGTCAGCGCCATCAGCGTGAGGTTGTTGATGGAAAAACCGGCCAGGTACATCACGCCGAAGGTGCCGATCAGCGACAGCGGCACGGCAAAGCTCGGGATCAGCGTGGCCGAGGCGCTGCGCAGGAAGACGAAGATCACCGCCACCACCAGGGCGATGGCCAGCATCAGCTCCAGCTGCATGTCGTTGACCGAGGCGCGGATGGTCACCGTGCGGTCGGTCAGCACCTGCACGTCCAGCGAGGCCGGCAGCGTCTCCTTGAGCTGGGGCAGCAGCGCCTTGATGCGGTCCACCGTCTCGATCACATTGGCGCCGGGCTGGCGCCGGATGTTGAGGATCACGCCCGCGCGCGAGCCGCCTTCGGGCGTGCCGGCCCAGGCGGCCAGGCGCGTGTTCTCGGCATCGTCCACGGTCTGGGCGATGTCGGACAGGCGCACGGGCAGGCCGTTCTTGAAGGCGATGATGAGGTTGCGGTACTCGGCCGCCGACTGCAGCTGGTCATTGGCATCGATGGTGGAGGCGCGCGCCGGGCCGTCGAAGCCGCCCTTGGCCTGCTTGACGTTGGCGGCGGCGATGGCGGTGCGCACATCGTCCAGCGTCATGCCCAGGCCGGCCAGCGCCGTCGGGTTGGCCTGGATGCGCACGGCAGGCCGTCTCGGCCATGCT
>NZ_LFJT01000055.1:0-43835 GCF_001682645.1 Delftia sp. JD2 | reverse complement strand
GCTGTCCCTGCCCGAGCCACCCGCCCCCCCGCCTGCAGCGCCCGTCCCCGCCTCGAAGGCGCCTGCGCCCAAGCCGCAACAGCCTCGCCCCAAGGTCCAGCGCCCGGCACCCGCCGCACCCGCGCCCACGCCCGAACCGCTGGACACGCCCATCCGCGAAACCGTGGAGCCCTTGCCGATGGCCGCAGCGCCGGAGCCTGCCGCATCGGAAGCCTCTGAAACCGCCGATGCCGGCAGCGGGCCAACCCCGGCCACGCCGTCGGCGCCGCCCGCTCCCAAGCCCGAACCCGAAACACCGTCCACTCCCTCGGCCGGCCCGGCCCAGGGCATGGCCATCACCTCGCCCGACGGCACGCCGCTGGCCTCCGACGCCCCCGTTCCCGTGCAACTGCCCGATCCCGCGCGGCTGTCGTTCGCCGTCACCGGCCAGGCCAAGCGCTTCAACTACTCGGCCAGTGCCGAGCTGGTCTGGCGCCATGCCAACGGCCAGTACCAGGCCAGCCAGGAAGTCAGCCTGTTCCTGCTGGGCTCGCGCTCGCAGACCAGCGCGGGCCGCATCACCGACAGGGGCCTGGAGCCCAGCCGCTTCAACGACAAGGCACGCAAGGAGCAATCGGCGCAGCTGGCGTTCGACCAGAACCTGGCGCACTTCAGCACGGGCGCGCCCGATGCCGCCATCGCGCCCGGCGCGCAGGACCGGCTCAGCGTGTTCCTGCAACTGTCGGCCCTGCTGGCGGCGGCGCCGCAGCGCTACCCGGCGGGCACGCAGATCAGCTTCATCACCGTCAGCGCACGGCGCGCCGACCGCTGGACCTTCCGCGTGGGCGAGACCGAGACGCTGGACCTGCCCTCGGGCAGCACGCAGGCGCTGCGGCTGGACAAGATCGCGGCGGCCGGCGATGACCAGCAGGCCTCGCTGTGGCTGGCGCCATCCATGCAATACCTGCCCGTGCGCATCCGGCTGGCGCAGGACAACGGCGACTTCGCCGACCTGCAGCTCAAGGGCCGCCAGGCGCCCTGATCGCGGGTAGGCCGGCACTTGCAGGCACCGCTGCCGCCCGCCTACCACAGCGCGGCCTGCGGCGCACGCCGCCGCGCATGCCAATCCGTGGAATACTGCATGCAAGTGCCTGTGATAGATCGGGACCCCCACGGTTCTTGAAATCCGGCGCTTCGCAGCCATGTAGGCTGTGCGACGCCCGGCAACGGGCCAGAAAGGGAACACCATGCAAATGCTTTACGACTCCGAATCTTTTGTGGTGCTCCATCTGCGTCCCGACATGGATCCGGATGCAACGGCTGGCAATGAGGCAGTCGACACCGCCCGCCAACTGCCACGCCACGGCTTCGAGATCGTGGACAAGCGCTCGGGCAAGGAGGTCTACCTGGACGGTTCCTGGGCCGAGATGTTCCAAAAGCAGATCATTGCCTGGCAGCTCGATGCCCCCACCGAGGAAGAGGTGGA
This sequence comes from Delftia sp. JD2, assembly GCF_001682645.1. Lineage (NCBI taxonomy): Bacteria > Pseudomonadati > Pseudomonadota > Betaproteobacteria > Burkholderiales > Comamonadaceae > Delftia > Delftia sp. JD2. The sequence continues at coordinate 42,370 of NZ_LFJT01000055.1, read as the reverse complement.
AGACGCGCTGGATCGCTACGCCGGCCTGGCCCAGCAGCCCGTCGTGGTCCACTGACAGCACACAGCGCACGGCCCCCTGAAGGGGCCGCGTGCCAAGCCCGCCGCAGGTTCTCTGCGGCGGGCTTTTTCTTTGGGCGCGGCCATTGCGCGGACCCTGGTGCTTTCACCGATCCGCAGCGAGCGCCTCCTGCCTAGAATCCTGAGCGCAGGTTCAAGATTTGAAGACCATCTGTGAGATGGTCTTGTCGCGCCTGTGTGGTGTGCGCCGGCCTCTTGCAGACAACCAGGAGGCAGCGATGCAAACCACAGGCCACAGCATTCGTGGCGTTCAGGATGTCATCTCGTACATCGACGCACGCCAGGGCATTTCAGGCCGCGCCGGCACCATCTGGTGGCTGGCACTCGGCGGCCTTTTCCTCGACGCCTTTTCCAACTCCGCGCTCAGCGTGGGCCTGGGGCCCATGACGCGCGACCAGCAGCTCACGCCGGCCGAGGTGGCCTGGATGACGTCGCTGGCCTCCTGGGTGTCCATCGCCTTCAACCCCATCGGCGGCTGGATGGCCGACCGCTGGGGCCGCATGCGCCCGCTGGTCATCGCCAAGGTGCTGGCCGTGGCCGGCGCGCTGCTGGTCAGCATGGCGCCCGACTACGCCACCATCCTCTTCGGCCGCTTCTTCGTGGGCGCGGCCTATGGCATCGACTTCGCCATCGCCATGGCGGTGCTGGCCGAATTCACGCCCGCCCGCCTCAAGAGCCGGCTCAATGTCTGGCAGGGCATGTGGTACATGGCCGTGTGCAGCAACCTGGTGCTGGCGCTGTGGTTCCACTCCTGGGACGTGGGCGATTCGCTGTGGCGCTACTCGGTCGCGGCCACGGCCGTGTTCGGCGTGTTCATCCTGGGCATGCAGGCCGCGCTGCTGGTGGAAAGCCCGACCTGGCTGGCACGCAAGGAGCGGCTTGATGACGCGGCCCGCGCCATGACGCGCATCTATGGCCAGACCTTCAGGGCCGCGCCCCTTGCCGAGCGCCTGCCCGTGCTCAACCCGGCCCGGCGCGGCCTGGCCAATGTGCTGCTGATCTTTCGCGGCATCTACCTGCCGCGCACGCTGCTGGCGGCCACGGTGCAGATAGGCCAGTCCATCCAGTACTTCGCGGTGGGCTGGTACCTGCCGCTGATCAGCGCCTCGCTGTTCGGCAAGGACTTCCGCGAGGCCACGCTGGGCGCGCTGGTGTTCAACGTGTTCGGCATCGTCGGCGGCTTCCTGTCGCCCGTCATCGGGCGCCGGCTGGGCCTGCGGCGGGCCTCGGCCTTCGGCTTTGCGCTGGTGTTCCTGATGCTGCTGGTGCTGGGCCTGTTCAACGGCCGCATGCCCATCTGGCTGGCCGTGGCCGTGCCCTCGCTGTTCATCCTCTTTCACTCGGGCGGGCCCGGCGCCAACGGCAAGAGCCTGTCCACGCTGTCGTTCCGCAGCGAGCTGCGCGCGGGCGCCAACGGCGTGATCGGCGCGCTGGGCGCCATGGGCGCGGCGCTGGGGCTGCTGGTGTTCCCGCTGTTCCGCCAGCAGTACGGGCTGGAGAACACCTTCCTCATCCTGTCCGTGGTGCCGCTGCTGGCCAGCATCGTCTGCTTTTCCATCCGCTGGGACCCCACGCGCACCACCGTGAACCCCGACGACGAGCCCGGCGCGCCCCAGTTCGCGGACGATGCCGCCCCGCCCGCCAAGGTCGCTCAAACCACCGCCTGAAAGAGACCACCCCATGCACCATGAAGCCGTGATCCTTTGCATAGACGAAGGCACCTCGGGCACGCGCGCCGCCGTCGTGGGACGCGACGGGCAGGTGTCCGCCCAGGACTATCTGCCGCTGGAAATCCACTGCCCGCGCCCCGGCGTGGTCGAGCAGGACGCCGACCTGCTGCTGGAGCGCACGCTGGACGTGTGCCGCCGCGCCATCGCCCGCGCCCAGGGCTGCGGCCAGCAGATCGTGGCCCTGGCCATTGCCAACCAGCGCTGCTCGGCCGTGCTCTGGGATACGGTCACGGGCCGGTCGCTGGCGCCCATCATGGTCTGGCAGGACTCGCGCCACCGCGACGAACTGGCCCTGCTGGCCGGCGACTGGGATGCCCGGCTGATCCGCCACGCGGGCCGGCCCGTGGGCGTGCGTTCGCCCTACCTGTGGGCCGCGCGCAAGCTGCGTGAGGATGCGGCCGTGGCCCGTGCCTGGCAGCAGCGCCGCCTGGCCTTCGGCACCATCGACTCCTGGCTGCTGTGGCATCTGTCGGATGCGCGCGCCGTGGTCACCACGCCCACCAATGTGACCTCGGGCAACGCCTATGCATTGGGCGATCACCGTTATCTGCAGGACTGGCTGGACGCGCTGGAGTTTCCCGCCGAACTGCTGCCCCGCCTGTGCGAGGACGTGCAGGACTTCGGCCGCACGCGCACCGAGCTGCTGGGCCTGGCCGTGCCCATCCTGGCCTGCGCGGGCGACCAGCATGCGGCCGCCGTGGGCCTGGGCTGCCTGGAGCGGGGCCAGGCGCTGTGCGTGCATGGCACGGGCAGCTTCGTCGATGTGCTCACGGGAACAAAGCTGCCCACGCATGACGCGGCCCATGAAAGCTCGCTGACCATGACGGCGCGCCGCATGGGCGGTGTCTCGCGCTATGCCATCGAGACCTATGTGCCCACCACCGGCTCGGCGCTCAACTGGATCTGCGAGAAGCTGCAGTGGTTCGACAACCCGCAGCAGATCAGCACCCTGGCGGGCGAGGCCGAGACGCCGGCCGACCTGGTCTTCATCCCCGCGCTCACGGGCCTGCGCCTGCCGGCCATGGAGCCGGGCGCGCGGGCCTCGATCTCGGGCGTGTCCATGGCCACCTCGCGGCCGCAGCTGGCGCGCTCCATCCTCGAAGGCATTGCGCATTCCGTGGCCTCCTGCGTGCAGGCGGACGAGGCGGCCTCGGGCACCGAGGTGGGCGAGCTGCTGGTGGGCGGAGGCCTGTCGGGCAGCGATGCGCTGCTGCAGATCCAGGCCGACCTGGGCGGCCTGCCCGTGCGCCGTCTGGCCGATACCGACAAGGCCAGCCTGCGCGGCATCGCCTTCATGGCCGGCAGCGCGGGCCTGCTGTGGGACGGGCTGGAGCAGGCCTGCGCCACGCTGCGCACCGAAGCGGTCTTCACCCCGCGCATGGCGGCCGACGAGCGCGGCGAGCGCCGCCGCATCTGGCGCGCCCGCGTGGGCGACGAACTGGCCCGCGCCCGGGCCCCCGGCCGCAGCGCCGCCCTGGAGGGCTGCGCATGATGCAATGGCCCTTTGGCAAGGAGCGCAGGGACAGCGCCGCACTGACCCAGACCGCGCCGCTGCAGCTGCAGCGCGCGGACCAGCTCGCGCGGCTGGGTGACGAGGCCTTCGACCTGCTGGTCATCGGCGGCGGCATCACCGGCGCCTATGCGGCGCTGGACGCCAGCCTGCGCGGCCTGCGCGTGGCGCTGGTGGAGAAGGACGACTTCGCCTCGGGCACCTCGTCCAAGTCCTCCAAGATGGTGCACGGCGGCCTGCGCTACATCGAGCAGGGCAACCTGGGACTGGTGCGGCACTCGCTGCTGGAGCGCCAGCGCCTGCGTCGCAATGCGCGGCACCTGGTGCAGCGCCTGCCCTTCCTGTTTCCGGTGATGGAGCGCGACGGCGTCTTCGACGCCCGCCTGGCCAAGGCCTTCGGCAGCCTGCTGTGGACCTATGACCTGGCCGGCGGCTGGCGCGAAGGCATCCTGCACCGCAAGCTCGGCAAGGCCGAGGTGCTGTCGCACTGCCCGAGCTTTCGCGAAGAGCAGCTCCTGGGCGGCTACATGTACTTCGACGCGCGCGTGGACGATGCGCGGCTCACGCTGGCCGTGGCGCGCACCGCGGCCTTCCATGGCGCGACCGTGCTCAACCACTGCCAGGCCACCGCCGTCACGCGCAACGCCCACGGCCGCGTGGATGGCGCCATCGTCCAGGCCGATGGCCGCGAGATCACGGTGCGCGCGCGCAGCGTGGTCATGGCCACGGGCGTGTGGCTGCGCGACTGGGATGGCCGCAAGCCCGGCCAGGAGCCCCGGCTGCACGTGCGCCCCGCCAAGGGCGTGCACGTGGCCATTCCCTGGCTGCGCATACGCAACGACTGCACCGTCACCATTCCCGTGCCGGGCCGCAGCCGGCGCGCCACCATCACGCGCTGGGGCGATGTCTCCTACCTGGGCACCACCGACGAGGACTACGCAGGTGGCCTGGACGACGTGCACTGCACGCGCACCGAGCTGGACTTCCTGCTGGAAGGCGCGCGCTCCGCACTCAAGGTGGACCTCTCGCCCGAGGACGTGGTCGGCTCCATCGCCGGCTGCCGCCCCCTGGTCGGCCCGCCCGGCGGCAAGACCGTGGAGATGAAGCGCAACCACGAAATCCATGTGGCAGCCGACGGCCTGGTCACCATCGTCGGCGGCAAGCTCACCACCTCGCGCCACATGGCCGAGCAGACCGTGGACGCCGTCGAGAAACTGCTGGGCCGGCGCACGCGCTGCACCACCACCTCGGCCTTTGTGCTGGGCGCGGCCGGCTACGACGCCCAGGCCATCACGGCCACGGGCGGCCTCTCGGCCCACCTGGGCGAGCGCTACGGCACGGAGGCGCGCTTCGTCAGCGACCTGCTGGCCGCACGCCCCGAACTGGCCCGGCCCATCGTGCAGGGCCTGCCCCATACCGAGGCCGAGGTCCTCTACGCCGTGCGCCACGAAATGGCGGCCAGCGTGGACGATGTGCTCTCGCGCCGCCTGCGCGCCCGCCTCATGGCGCGCGATGCCTCGGCCCACGCCGCGCAGCGCGTGGGCGACATCCTGGCCGATGAACTGGGACTGACACCCGCGCAGGTGGCGCAACAGGTCCACGACTACCGCCGCGCCGTGGAGCGCGAAAAACAGATTTTGATGGGAGACATCCAATGCTGAGCAAAGACGCAATCGCCCGCGGCTACAACCGCCGCAACTACGTGGTGGGCGCCCCCACGACCCCGGGCTGGGCGGCGCAGGCCGCACCTGCAGCCGACCGCCCTGCCTCCGAAGGTCCTGCCTGCGGCCTGCAGCACGAACCCGTGGCCGTGCCCGAGGCCGCGCTCGCCGCACTGCGCACCGCCTGCGACCGCGTGCAGACCGAGCGCGCCGAGATCGTCGCCGGCACGCGCGACTGGTGGGCCCGCACCATGGTGGCCGAGACCTCGGGCCACCCGGCCACGCCGCAGGCCGTCATCGCCCATGCATCCACCGTGGAGCAGGTGCAGGCCGTGATGCGCATTGCCGACGCGCACGCCATTCCCGTCACCGTCTCGGCCGGGCGCAGCAACGTCACGGGCGCGGCCCTGCCCCTGCGCGGCGGCATCGTGCTGGACCTGTGCGAACTCAATCGCTTCATCGCCATGGACGAGCAAAGCCAGATCGTCGAGGTCGAGGCCGGCATGTTCGGCGACGTGTTCGAGGAAACCATCCAGCGCCGCCACGGCATGACCATGGGCCACTGGCCCTCGTCCTTCGGCATCAGCACCGTGGGCGGCTGGGTGGCCTGCCGGGGCGCAGGCCAGCTGTCCACGCGCTACGGAAAGATCGAGGACATGGTCCACGGCATGGATGTGGTGCTGGCCGATGGCCGCCTCGTCACCGTGGGCGGCTACGCGCGCGCGGCCATCGGGCCGGACCTGCAGCAGCTGTTCATCGGCTCGGAAGGCACGCTGGGCGTGATCGTGCGCATCCGCTTCAAGCTGCACCGCCTGCCCGACCACGGCCGCGCCATCGCCTATGGCTTCGCCAGCTTTGCCCAGGGCCTGGAGGCCTGCCGCCAGATCCTGCAGCAAGGCGCCAACCCCGCCGCGCTGCGGCTGTATGACGCGCTGGAAAGCGGCGTGCAATTCGGCCGCAGCGACCTCAACGTGCTGCTGATCGCCGACGAAGGCGCGCCCGAGATCGTCGATGCCGTCATGGCCATCTGCGAACGTGTGTGTGCACCTTTGGGTGAACGGCTGGACGGCGCCGCCACCCTGGAGCGCTGGCTGGACACGCGCTACCTGACCGGCAAGAGCGCCGAGGGCTTCAAGAAAGGCCCGGGCTTCGTCGCCGACACGCTGGAGATGTGCGGCCCCTGGAAAGACCTGCCGGCCATCTACGAGGAAGTGGTCGCCGCCCTGCAGGCCATCCCCGGCACCCTGGCCGGCTCGGCCCACCAGTCGCATGCCTATGTGGATGGCGCCTGCCTGTACTTTTCGCTGCGCGGCGAGGTGGCCGTGGACCAGCGCGCCCAGTGGTACCGCGCGGCCTGGGACGCGGCCAACGCCGTGCTGCTGCGCCACGGCGCCACGCTCAGCCACCACCACGGCGTGGGCCTGCTGCGCGCGCCCTACATGCGGCAGTCGCTGGGCCCGGCCTTTGCCCTGCTGGAGGCCACCAAGCGTATGCTGGACCCCAAGAACCTGCTCAACCCCGGCAAGCTGGGGCTGGACCTCTGACATGGGCCGCCCGGACAACTCCCTGGGCGCGCGGCTGGCGCGCCGCCCCGTCATCGCCACCCTGTACGGAGCCGAGCAGATGGACGCGCTGCTGGCCAGCCAGGCCGAAGTCGCCATCGTCGCCAACATCGAACTGCGCCGCCTGCGCTCGGTGATCTCCACCATCACCGGGGCGGGCAAGATCGCCATCGTCAACATCGACAGCTGCGACGGCATCTCGCCCGACAAGGGCGGCGTGGACTACCTTGTGGACCTGGGCGCCAGCAGCCTGCTGTCCACGCGCGTGGCCACCATCCAGCGCGCCAACAAGGCCGGGCTGCTGACCATGCAAAAGGTCTTCGTCACCGACCGCTCCACCTGGCCGCGCAGCATCAAGGCCGTGGAGCAGAGCGACCCCAACCTCGTGCAGATCATGCCCGCCCCCATGCTGGCCCACATCACCGAGGCCGAGCGCCGCATCCTGCCGCCCCTGGTGGCCTCGGGCTTCGTCTGCAGCCAGGAGCAGGTCCAGCAGGCGCTGGCCGGTGGGGCGATTGCGGTGTCTACCAGCGACAGTGGGCTGTGGTGAGGTGGACCCTAGGCCGTGCGCGACGCGGCCGGCCCGCGCGCCTCCACCCAGCGGAACAGCGGCGCCACCAGCAGCAGCACGGCGATCAGCCGGCAGACCTGGAAGGCCGTGACCACGGGCACGCCCAGCTGCAGCACCTTGGCGGTGATAGCCATCTCGGTGATGCCGCCCGGCGAGGTGCCCAGCAGCAGCGTGACCCAGGGCAGGTCCACGGCCAGGTGCAGCAGCCAGGCAAAGCCCGCGCAGATCGCCATGAGCCCCACGGTGCCCACGGCCACGGAGCCCAGCCAGCGCGGCGCGGTGTGCAGGAATTCGCGCTTGAAGCGCACGCCCAGGCTGATGCCGATCACCAGCTGTGCCGCATTGACCAGGGCCTGGGGCACGGCCGACAGTTCCTGGCCGCACATGGTCAGCAGCATGGACACCAGCAGCGCGCCCAGGAACCAGGGGTTGGCGCGCTTGAGCCGGTCCATGGCCCAGGCGCCCAGGCCCGTGAGCACGGCCAGCAGCGCCAGCCCCGGCCATTCGACGATGCGGATGCTGGGAGGCGTCAGCCCCTCCAGCCCATGCAGGCCGCTCCACTGCAGCGCAAACGGAATGCTCACGGTGACGATGACCAGGCGCAGGCTGTGGCTGGCCGCCACCAGGTCGGTGCGCGCGTTCTCGCGCTCGGCCAGCAGCGTCATTTCAGAGGCCGCGCCAATGGCGCCCGCGAAGTAGGTGGTGGCGCGCATCTCGCCAGCCGGTATCTGCGGCATGCGCGGCGCATGCACGCGGTACAGCCAGGCGCCGAAGCCCCAGCCCAGCAGCAGCGCCCAGACGATGGCCACGGCAATCGCCCACCACAGCCCCGCGATCAACTGCACCACGGCCGGAGTGAAATACAGGCCCAGCGAGGCGCCGATGATCCACTGCCCGCCGTTGCGCAGCCGGCCCGCACTGGCCGTGGGCGCGCCCAGGATGGAGGCCAGCGAAGTGGCGATCAGCGGCCCCAGCATCCAGGGCAGCGGCGTGCGCAGCCACAGGCACAGCTGGGCGGCGGCAAAGGCGCCCAGCAGGGTCAGTGCGATGCGAAGCAGGAAAATGTGGCGGCGCTCGGGCATGGCAGGCGAGGCGGGACAGGTTCAAAGCCTGCGAGTATCGCCGCGCCGGCTCCCGCGCGCTGCCGGCGGCGCTATCTCCGTGACAGGTCAGCGCCGCGCCGCACGGCCATCTCACGGCCCATGGCCGCCTGCGTTGCCTCTGGCAGCAGGCCGCGCGCCTGCGGGTAGGCCAGCCGCTCTTCATTCTCGACATGGCTGGCATAGCAGGCCGCGAAGCGTTCGAACACCGCCTCGTCAGCCGCGCCAAAGCCCTGGCAACGCCCCTCGGCCATGTCCAGCAGCGGCTGGCGCGCCAGCGCCCAGTCGGCGCTCATCAGGCCATGCTCGCGCTGCAGGCGCTGCACCAGGGCCACGGTCTGCGCATCGCCCTGCTCCAGCAGCGGCGGGAAGACATGCAGCTCCTCGTCCTCATGGTGCAGCGGCGCCGCCTGGTCGAAGTAGCGCAGGATGTCGCGCGCCGCCTGGCGTGCGCTGTCGTCGCAACCTTTGGTCTGGAGATGCACGCGCAGCCGGTCCAGCAGCGCCAGCATGCGCAGCACGCGCTCGTGGCAGGCTTCGAGCATTTCGAAGGGCTGGTCGAAGCCCGTGCCGGGCGCGCGCCAGCCGGGCACGGCATCGCCCTGCGGGCGCGGGGCCACGGTAACTTTCACCCGCAACTCCCCAGATGGCCGCAGGCCGTGCAGTACTCGCAGCCGTCCTTGCGGATCACGGCATGGGCGCCGCATTCCTCGCATTTGCGGCCGGCCATGACCATGGGGTCGGTGACAAGAGCTTCGGGCTCGGGCAGCGGCGATGGGGCGGGCGGTACGCCGCTGCCGCGCCGGGCCAGGATGTTCTGCACCGCATAGGCGATGGCGGCCACCTCGGAGTCGTGCCACATGGGCACGTGCGTGCCGTCGTCGCGCTGGTGGGTGCCCAGGCGCACGGGGCCCCGGTCCCAGGCCACCTTGCGCATGTCGCTGAGGGCGCGCTCCAGGAAGCCGCCGCGCGCGGCCAGTGACAGCAGGCGCATGCTGGAGGTCACCCATTGCTGGGATTCGCCGCTCTGGCCCACGGGCATGAAGAATTCGATGGCGCGGTCCACCGTGCGGCCATCGGGCAGGACCACGGGCAGGAAGGAGACGACCAGGTACAGGCGCTTGGGACCCTGCTGGGTCCAGTATTCGATCTTCTCGGCCACGGCGTCCAGCGCGCCCTGCGGGCGGCTTTCTATCACGGTGCGCAGCGGGTCGGGTGCGGAAGCCGCCGCTCCCGCCGGCGCGGGGGAGGCCGGCTTTTCAGCAGATTCGGGCGCATGGGTCTCGAGCACGGCGCCCAGGATGGTGTTGGGCCGGTAGGTGGCCAGGCCCTTGAGGCCGGCCTTCCAGGCCTGGCGGTACAGGTCCTTGAAGTCCTCGTAGGGATAGTCGGCGGCCACGTTGACGGTCTTGGAGATCGCCGTGTCCACGAAGGGCTGCACGGCCTGCATCATGGCGATGTGGCCGGCCGCAGGCATCTGCAGCGCGCTGACGAAGTAGTCGGGCAGCTGCTGCACGTCGCCGCCCAGCGAGCGGTACAGGCGCCAGGCGTGGTCTTCGACCGCGTACTCGGCGCTGCCGCCATCGGCCGTGCGTTTCTTGCGCTTGTAGGTCCAGGAGAACGGCGGCTCTATGCCGTTGGAGGCGTTGTCGGCAAAGGCCAGGCTGACCGTGCCCGTGGGCGCGATGGACAGCAGGTGGCTGTTGCGTATGCCGTGCTGGCGTATGCGCTGGCGCAGCGCATCGGGCAGGCGGCTGGCGAAGGTGCCTTCGGCCAGGTAGCCATCGGCGTCGAACTTGGGGAAGGCCCCCTTCTCGCGCGCCAGTTCCACCGAGGCGCCATAGGCCGCATCGCGCATGCGCTCGGCAATGCGCGCGGCCATGACGCGGCCCTCGGGCGCGTCGTAGCGCAGGCGCAGCATGGCCAGCGCATTGCCCATGCCCGTGAAGCCCACGCCGATGCGCCGCTTGGCCTCGCTTTCCTCGCGCTGCTGCGGCAGCGGCCACCAGGTCAGCTCCAGCACGTTGTCCAGCGCACGCACCTGCACGGCCACGGCACGCTCGAAGGCCTCGAAGTCGAACGCAGGCTCGCCCGCGAAGCCGAACGGATGGCGCACGAAGCGCGTGAGGATGACGGGGCCGAGGTCGCAGCAGCCGTAGGAGGGAAGCGGCTGTTCGCCGCAGTTGTGCACATACAGGCCATTGGCGTCGAAGGCGTGGCAGTCTGCCACCGTGACGTCATAGACCATTTCCTCGCCGTCGCTCTCCAACGTCTGGACGGTGGCAGTGAAGCGCTCACGGTTCGGGGTGCGCCGGTACTGGGCCAGGGCCTGCTCCAGCCTTTCGGCCTTGTCGGTGTCCGCAAGGCCTATGCGGTCGGCGAAGATGCCAAGGTTGTCGCCGCTGATGACCAGTTCATGCTGTGCCTGGGTTGCATAGTCGCGCTGGCCGCCTTTGCCGTCGGGCATGGCGCGCAGTTGGGCTGGCCGACGGTTCTCATAAATCGTCGAAGCCATGCCCTGGCGCAGCAGCATGCGCTGCACGGTACGCAGCAACTCAGAATCGCTCTGGGACAGGCGCAGGCTTACGCCCTTGTCCTGTGTGCCCTGGACCGATCCATCGGCATCAAACAGGCCGCGCAGCAGCCCTGCGGAAAATGCAGAAGAGGCCGCTTCCATGGACTTGGTGATGCACTTGCGCCCTGGCTCCATCCCCATGCCAAGCGCCAGATCGCGCAATGCGGCACTGGCCATGCGCGCCTCGCCACGTCCCGCCACTGGCCGCTGGAATCCACGGAAATCCGCGCGGTGGCGCAAGCTGGCGGCTGCAGCCTCGGCGGCCTGCATGATGCCTGCCGCGCCCGTGGCGGCATAGGCCACCGCACTGCTGGCGTTGCCTGCGACCTGGCGCAGCTCGGGCGCCCATACGCTGATCACCGCCTTGTCGGCCTTGAGGGTTCCATCGCCTATCAGCAGGCCCAGCAGGTAGCCTTCGGCCTCGGTGCCCTGCCCATTCCAGCCTTGAAGCGCACGGTGGTTGTGCAGCAGTACCTCATCGCCTGCCTGCAGTTGGGCGGCCGGAGTCCATTCAGCCTGCAACGCGTAGCGCGTGCGGCGAGCGACACGCCGCACCAGATGGTCTGCGGTCAGGCGCAGCACCTGGCCCTCGCGTGTGGTCAGCCGCAGCACCGGCTTGCGGCCGGTGGCAAAGAAGCCCGCACTTTCGGTGGCGTAAACCTGGCCGTCGACCACGGCGCCAAATGTCTTTCCGACGAGGTCTGCAACCTGGGCTGGTCCCGACTCGGTGAGCACCCAGGTATCTGCCGTGACGCAAGGATTCGTCGCCGCGATCTCCTCGCAGTAGCGCAGGTTGTTGTCGTCGTTGATGTGGTCCAGGAAGAGGATACCGGGCTCGGCGAAGTCGTAGGCCGAGCGCATGATGGTGTCCCACAGCGTGCGGGCGGGCAGGGTCTGGTAGACCCACTGGCCGTCGGCGCGCTGGTGGGCACCCTGCTCCAGCAGGGCGGTGCCGGGGCGGGCGCGATGCACCAGGTGCCAGGGCTGGTCTTCGGCCACGGCCTGCATGAAGGCGTCGCTGACGCCGACCGAGACGTTGAAGTTGTTCCAGCGACCCGGCGTGCGCTTGGCGGTGATGAATTCGAGCACGTCGGGGTGGTCGATGCGCAGCACGCCCATCTGGGCGCCGCGCCGCGCGCCCGCGCTTTCCACGGTGGCGCAGGACTGGTCGAAGACGTTGATGTAGCTGCACGGGCCCGAGGCCAGCGAGGCGGTGGCGCGCACCTCGGCGCCGCGGGGGCGGATGCGCGAGAAGTCGTAGCCCACGCCGCCGCCGCGGCGCATGGTTTCGGCGGCTTCGCGCAGGGCTTCGTAGATGCCGGGGTAGCCGCCGTCGTCCACGCCCTGGATGCAGTCGCCCACGGGCTGCACGAAGCAGTTGATCAGCGTGGCCTGCAGGTCGGTGCCGGCCGCGCTCATGATGCGCCCTGCGCCTATGGCGCCGGCCTGCAGGTTGGCCAGGAACAGGGCCTCGCATTCGGCGCGGCGCGCCTCGGGCTCGACCGAGGCCAGGGCGCGGGCCACGCGGGCGTAGAGCTCGCCCACGCCGGTCTCGCCGTTCTTGAGGTATTTCTCGCGCAGCACATCGAGGCTGATGGGCTGCAGATCCGCCGCGTCCTGCGCGCGGCCCAGGTTTTCGCGATGCATTGGCATGGCTCCCGTGTTGACTTGCCTGCCGCCGTCCCTGGCACTTGCTCGGGCCTCAGTCGACAAGCACTTGTCCATCATGCTCCACGTAGGGCGGGTACGGCCCGGTGCCGCTGTGCGGAGCTTGAGATGCCGCAACAAAGCGGCCGGTCTGGACATCGAAGACATGGACTTCGCCATCTTCGATGACATAGTGCCATCCGTGCAGGCTGAGCTGCCCGGCCTCTACCCGCGATCGCACCATGGGATAGTCCATCAACCGTTCGAGCTGCAGCACGACGGCGCGCTGCTCGGTGCGGCGCAGCGCCTCGGGGCCGGCCTGCACGGGCAGCACGGCCTCGCGGCCCAGGTCCAGCCAGCGCTGCAGGTTGCGTGCCTCGGGCGAGACTTCTCCATACAGGGCCTTGATGGCTCCGCAGTGGCTGTGGCCGCAGACCACGATGCGGCTGACCTGCAGGTTGAGCACGGCGAATTCGATGGCCGCCGCCGTGCCGTGGTGGCCGTGCGATCCGTCGTACGGCGGCACGAAGGCGCCCACGTTGCGCACCAGGAACAGCTCGCCCGGCGGCGCCCCCGTGAGCAGGTAGGGCACGAGGCGCGAGTCCGAGCAGCCGATGAATAGCGTAGTGGGATGCTGGCCCTCTTCGACCAGGGTGCGGAACTGCGCGCGGTACTGCGAGAAGGCGTGCTCGTGGAAGCGCCGCAGGCGCAGCAGCAGTTCGTCGTCGGGCATGGGCACTTCCCCGGCTATTGCACCAGCGGCGAGTCGGCCGCAGCGATGCGCACGCCCACCACTTCGGACTGGCCGGCCAGCAGTTGCAGGTACTGGTGGAGCGCGCTCACCCAGGTCTGCTGGTGCAGGGCCTGGGCGACGGCCGGGCGCGCCTGCTGCCAGTCGGGCAGCACGCCCGCCTCGCGCGCGCAGACCTCGACCACGTGCAGGCCGAAGCGGCTGTGCACCAGGCGCGGCAGCACGCCGATTTCCTGGGAGGCAAAGACATCGCGCGCAAATTCGGGCGCGCAGTCGCTGCGGCCCAGCCAGCCCAGTTCGCCGCCATGCTGGCCGCTGGGGCAGTTGGACCATTGGCGCGCGGCCTCGGCAAAGCGCAGGCCGCAGTCGTCGGCGCAGCGCAGCTCGATCAGCAGGGCCTCGGCCCGCTGGGTGAGGGCGCGCACGTCCACGCCGGGCGTGACGGCAAACAGCACGTGGCGCAGGCGCACGCGCTCGCCCTGGGCGAAGCGCGCGGGGTTGGCATCGAAGTGGCGGCGGCAGGCGTCCTCGCCGGGCTCGGGCAGGTGCAGTGATTGCTCCAGCAGCTGCTCTATGGCCTGGGAGGCGCGCTCGCTGATGACGCCGTCGTCGCCGGCCGCATCATCGGCGCCCAGCAGGCCTTCGCGCTGGGCCGCCTGGCGCAGCAGCTCGGTGCAGGCGCGCTGGCGCAGTTCGCGCTCGGGCGGGCGCTGTCCGGGTGCGTGCAGCGGCGTGTTGTTGATGCGGGCCACCTCGGCCCCGGCCTCGCCCACGGGCTGGAAGGCGGGCACTTCGGGAATCGCCGGGAGATCCCCCATCGGGGCAGAAGAAGTAGAAGAAGAAGGGGTTGAAGACGCGCAGCCGCAGTGGCCGCCGCCCGATCCGTTGCATCCATGTTCCATGTCGATCTCCTCAATGGCCGGGCTTGGCATCACGGCGTGCCGCTGATGCGGGCAGGCCCAGGCGGCGCGAGCGCACCAGCTGGTAGGGGCGCAGCAGGTAGACCAGGGTGCCGAAGCCGCTCCAGACGTGGACCAGGCGCGTGAAGGGGAAGACCAGGAAGATGCTCATGCCCAGGAACATGTGGGCCTTGAACACCCAGCCGGCCTCGGCCAGCAGTTCGGCCGCGCCGCCACGGAAGGTGACGATGCGCTGCGCCCATTCGGCCAGGGCCATCATCATGGAGCCGTCCATGTGCTTTGCCGACAGCGGAATGGTGGCCAGGCCCAGCAGCAGCTGCAGCCACAGCAGCCAGAGGATGGCGATGTCGCTGAACCTGGAGTTGGCGCGGATGCGCACGTCCGACAGCCGGCGGTGCAGCAAGATGGTGAGGCCGATGAAGCCCAGCGTGCCCGCGATGCCGCCGCTGACCATGGCCAGCAGCTGCTTGGCGCCTGCGGCCATGAAGGGCTCGTAGACGAAGTGCGGCGTGAGCATGCCCACGGTGTGGCCGAAGAACAGGAACAGCACGCCGATGTGGAACAGGTTGCTGCCCCAGCGCAGGCTGCCGCTGCGCAGCAGCTGCGAGGAGTCGCTCTTCCACGTGTACTGGTCGCGGTCGAAGCGCAGCCAGCTGCCGATGAAGAACACGGCCAGGCAGATGTAGGGGTAGAGGCCGAAGAGCAGGTGGTCTATCCAGGAGGGGGTCATGTCAGGCTCCTTTGGCGGGGTCCTTGGGCTTGGGGCGCCGCCGTGCGGCGCACGAAATGCACGGGCTGCTCGGCGCCGGGGCGCGATTGGCCCTGGCTGCTGCAGCCGTCGAAGGCGGCGGGTTCGGCCCAGGCCTCGTCCATGGCGGTCTCGGGGCGGATTTCCACGCGTTCGGCCCTGTGGCCGGTGATCTCCAGCACGGCCGCGATCACGCTGGCATAGGGGCTGTCGCGCCGCGCCAGCGCCGTGAACAGGGCGTTGAGGATGTGGGCCATCTCGCCCAGGAATTCACGGGCGATGGCCGGCGGCTGGGTGGAGGCGAACTCCAGCACCACGGCCAGGTGGTCGGGCAGTTCGTCGGCCTCGAAGGCCAGGCCCGCGCGCTCGTAGGTCTGCTGCAGGTCGATCAGCGCCGGGCCCCGGTCGGCCGAGTCGCCGTGCACATGCTCGAACAGGTGCAGCGAGGTCTGGTGGCCCCGGTCGAAGGTGTCCACGTAGCGGGCCTCGGCCTCGAAGGGGTCCATGGCCTGCAGCTGCTCGGCCAGCTGCTGCAACTCGCGCAGCCGCGCGGGCGCCACGGATTGCTCCAGGCGCAGGGCGTCTATCAGGCCCGGCAGCAGGGCGCGCAGCTCGGCGCCGGGGTAGCCGATGAGGCAGGCCAGCGCGCGCAGCGTCAGGCGCACGGGGGTGGAGGTGTTGTGATTGAACATGGCGGCAGTCCTCACATTTGCGCGCGGATGGGGATGGTGCGCGGCTTCTTGCCGCCGAACAGGCTGGCGTCGGTGCTGCCGTCGGAGCAGCCGTTGCCGAACGAGAAGCCGCAGCCGCCGCGCAAATCGAACGCGCTTTCGGCGTATTCGCGGTGGGCCGAGGGGATGACGAAGCGGTCCTCGTAGTTGGCGATCGCCATGGTCTGGTACATGTCCTCGACCTCGTCCACCGTCAGTCCCGCGTACTGGAGCACGGCCAGGTTCTGTTCCTGGTCCACGTGCTTGCTGCGCTGGTACGCGCGCATGGCCAGCATGCGCTCCAGCGCGCGCACCACGGGCGTGGTGTCGCCGGCGGTGAGCAGGTTGGCCAGGTACTGCACGGGGATGCGAAGCTGCGAGACATCGGGCAGGTCGCCATTGATGGGGCTGCGGCCGACACTGTCGAGATGCCCGGCGTTCGCCGCCGAGGTGATGGGCGACAGCGGCGGCACATACCAGACCATGGGCAGGGTGCGGTACTCGGGGTGCAGCGGCAGGGCCACCTTCCAGTCCACGGCCATCTTGTAGACAGGGCTGGACTGGGCAGCCTCGATCCAGGCGTCGGGGATGCCGTCGATGCGGGCCTGGCGGATGACCTCGGGGTCATTGGGGTCCAGGAAGATATCCAGCTGCGCCTGGTAGAGGTCGCGGTCGCGCTCCACGCTGGCCGCTTCCTCGATGCGGTCGGCGTCGTACAGCAGCACGCCCAGGTAGCGGATGCGGCCCACGCAGGTTTCGGAGCAGACGGTGGGCTGGCCGGCCTCGATGCGCGGGTAGCAGAAGATGCATTTTTCGGCCTTGCCGCTTTGCCAGTTGTAGTAGATCTTCTTGTAGGGGCAGCCCGAGACGCACATGCGCCAGCCGCGGCACTTGTCCTGGTCGATGAGGACGATGCCGTCCTCCTCGCGCTTGTAGATCGAGCCCGAGGGGCAGGACGCCACGCAGGCCGGGTTCAGGCAGTGCTCGCACAGGCGCGGCAGGTACATCATGAAGGTGTTCTCGAACTGGCCGTAGATGTCCTTCTGGATCTGCTCGAAGTTCACGTCATGGCTGCGCTTGCTGAATTCGCCGCCCAGGATTTCCTCCCAGTTCGGACCCCATTCGATCTTCTCCATGCGCTGGCCCGAGATCAGGCTGCGCGCGCGCGCCGTGGGCGCGGCCTTGCTTTCCCTGGCCGACTGCAGGTGCTCGTAGTCGTAGGTGAAGGGTTCGTAGTAGTCGTCGATCTGGGGCAGGTTGGGGTTGGCGAAGATGCGCATCAACAGGCCCCACTTGCCGCCCTGGCGGGGCGCGATGGAGCCGTCCGTGCGGCGCATCCAGCCGCCGTTCCACTTGGCCTGGTTTTCCCACTCGCGCGGGTAGCCGATGCCGGGCTTGGTCTCGACGTTGTTGAACCAGGCGTATTCGACGCCGGGGCGGCTGGTCCAGACGTTCTTGCAGGTGACGGAGCAGGTGTGGCAGCCGATGCACTTGTCCAGGTTCAGCACCATGCCGATCTGTGCGCGGATTTTCATCGTGTTTCTCCTTGTTGTTCAGGCATGGGCGGCCGCGCCGGCCGGAGCTTCGTCATCCAGCCAGTCGATGCGGCGCATCTTTCGGACCAGGACGAACTCGTCGCGGTTGGTGCCGATGGTTCCGTAGTAGTTGAAGCCGTAGCTGTACTGCGCGTAGCCGCCGATCATGTGGGTGGGCTTGAGCACGATGCGCGTGACCGAGTTGTGGATGCCGCCGCGCGTGCCGGTGATCTCCGAGCCCGGCGTGTTGATGGTCTTCTCCTGCGCGTGGTACATCATCACCATGCCCGGCTTGACGCGCTGGCTGACCACGGCCCGCGCCGCGATGGCGCCGTTGGCGTTGTACAGCTCCACCCAGTCGTTGTCGGCGATGCCGGCGCTCTTGGCGTCGTCCTCGCTGAGCCAGACGATGGGGCCGCCACGCGCCAGCGTGAGCATCATCAGGTTGTCGCCATAGGTGGAGTGGATGCCCCACTTCTGGTGCGGCGTGATGAAGTTCAGCGCGATCTCGGGGTGGCCGTTGGGCTTTTGGCCCTGCACTTCCTGCAGCGCCTTCATGTGCACGGGCGGGCGGTAGCTGACGAAGCCTTCGCCGAAGTCGCGCATCCACGGATGGTCCTGGTAGAACTGCTGGCGGCCGGTGAGGGTGCGCCATGGGATCAGCTCATGCACGTTGGTGTAGCAGGCGTTGTAGCTGACCTTCTCGCTTTCCAGGCCCGACCAGGTGGGCGAGCTGATGATCTTGCGCGGCTGGGCCTGGATGTCGCGAAAGCGGATCTTCTCGTCCTCGCGGTGCAGGGCCAGGTGGGCGTGCTCGCGCCCCGTCTGTTTCGACAGCGCCTCCCAGGCCTTGACGGCCACGTGGCCGTTGGTCTCGGGCGCCAGCATCATCACCACCTCGGTGGCGTCGATGTCGGTGACGATGCGCGGGCGGCCCTGGCTCACGCCTTCCTCGCGCACCAGGCCGTTGAGCTCGCCCAGCTGCTCCACCTCGGTCTCGGTGTTCCAGCCGATGCCCTTGCCGCCGTTGCCCAGCCTGTCCATCAGCGGGCCCAGGGCCGTGAAGCGCTTGTAGAGGTTGGGATAGTCGCGCTCGACCACCGCAATCTGCGGCGCGGTCTTGCCGGGGATCAGGGCGCACTCGCCCTTCTTCCAGTCGCGCACGCCATCGGGCTGGGCCAGCTCGGCGGGGGTGTCGTGCATCAGCGGCGTGAGCACCACGTCCTTTTCCACGCCCAGGTGGCCCACGCAGACCTCGCTGAAGGACTTGGCGAAGCCCTTGTAGATCTCCCAGTCGCTCCTGGCCTGCCAGGCCGGGTCCACGGCCGCCGACAGCGGATGGATGAAGGGGTGCATGTCGCTGGTGTTGAGGTCGTTCTTCTCATACCAGGTGGCCGTGGGCAGGACGATGTCCGAGTACAGGCAGGTGGTGCTCATGCGGAAGTCCAGCGTGACCAGCAGGTCCAGCTTGCCTTCGGGCGCCTTGTCGTGCCAGCGCACTTCCTGCGGCTTGGCTTCATCGTGGCCCAGGTCTTTTCCCTGCACGCCATGGGTGGTGCCCAGCAGGTGCTTGAGGAAGTACTCATGGCCCTTGCCCGAGCTGCCCAGGATGTTGGAGCGCCACACGAACATGTTGCGCGGCCAGTTGGCCGGGTGGTCGGGGTCCTCGCAGCTCATGGACAGCGAGCCGTCCTGCAGGGACTGCACCACGTGGTCCTTCACGTCCAGGCCCTGGGCCTGGGCGTCGCGCACCAGCTGCAGCGGGTTGGCCTGCAGCTGCGGCGCGCTGGGCAGCCAGCCCATGCGCTCGGCGCGCACGTTGTAGTCGATCATGGCGCCGCCGTACTGGCTGCGGTCGGCCAGCGGGGACAGCACCTCTTCCACGCCCAGCTTCTCGTAGCGCCACTGGTCGGTGTGGGCGTAGAAGAAGCTGGTGGAGTTCATCTGGCGCGGCGGGCGCAGCCAGTCCAGCGCAAAGGCCAGCGCGGTCCAGCCGGTCTGCGGGCGCAGCTTTTCCTGGCCCACGTAGTGCGCCCAGCCGCCGCCGCTCTGGCCGATGCAGCCGCACAGCATCAGCATGTTGATGATGCCGCGGTAGTTCATGTCGCAGTGGTACCAGTGGTTCATGGCCGCGCCGATGATGACCATGGACTTGCCGCGCGTCTTCTCGGCGTTGTCGGCGAACTGGCGCGCAATGGCGATCACCTGGTCACGCGGCACGCCGGTGATCTTTTCCTGCCAGGCCGGGGTGTAGGGCGCATCGGCGTCATAGCCGCCATCAGCGCCCTCGCCGTCCAGACCGCGGTGGATGCCGTAGTTGCCCGCCAGCAGGTCGAACACGGTGGCCACGATGGCCTCCTCGCCGTCCAGCACCATGCGCGAGACGGGCACGCGGCGCAGCAGCACATCCGTGCCCTGCTCGTTGGCGTCGAACCCCGGCGACTGCAGGCCGCCGAAGTAGGGGAAGGCCACGTCGGCCACTTCACTGTCCACGCCCTGGCCGTCCAGCACCGAGAGCTTGAGCTGCACGTCGTTGCCCGTGCGCGCCTCCTTGGATTCGAGGTTCCACAGGCCCTCGTCGGCGCGGCCGGCCTCGCCCCAGCGAAAGCCGATGGAGCCGTTGGGCAGGGCCACGCCGCCGTCCTCGCCGTAGGCCACGGTCTTCCACTCGGGGTTGCTGTCCTGGCCCAGGTGGCCGTCGAAGTCGCTGGCGCGCACATAGCGCTCGGGCACCAGGGCCGTGCGGCCGTCGGGCAATTGCTGGCGCTTGAGGCGGATCAGCAGCGGAAGGTCGGTGTAGCGGCGCGCATAGTCCTCGAAATAGGCCGGGCGGCCGCGCTCGCCGAAGTAGAACTCCTTGAGGATGACGTGGCCCATGGCCATGGCCACGGCGGCATCCGTGCCCTGCTTGGGGTGCATCCACAGGTCGGCCAGCTTGGCGACCTCGGAGTAGTCGGGCGTGACGGCCACGACCTTGGCGCCCTTGTAGCGGACCTCGGTGAAGAAGTGGGCGTCGGGGGTGCGCGTCTGGGGCACGTTGGAGCCCCAGGCGATGATGAAGTTGGAGTTGTACCAGTCCGCGCTCTCCGGCACGTCGGTCTGCTCGCCCCAGGTCTGGGGGCTGGCCGGCGGCAGGTCGCAGTACCAGTCGTAGAAGCTCATGCACACGCCGCCGATCAGGCTCAGGTAGCGGCTGCCTGCGGCATACGAGATCATGGACATGGCCGGAATCGGCGAGAAGCCGATGATGCGGTCCGGCCCGTGCTTCTTGATGGTGTAGACGTTGGCCGCCGCGATCATGCGGTTGACCTCGTCCCAGCTGCTGCGCACGAAGCCGCCCAGGCCGCGCTGCTTTTGCCACTCGCTGCGCGCATCCGCGTTCTCGACGATGGCGGCCCAGGCATCGACCGGGCTCCTGGCCACGGCCAGTGCGGCGCGCCAGTGCTTGAGCAGCCGGCCGCGCACCATGGGGTATTTGACGCGGTTGGCGCTGTACAGGTACCAGCTGTAGCTGGCGCCGCGCGCGCAGCCGCGCGGCTCGTGGTTGGGCAGGTCGGCGCGCGTGCGCGGGTAGTCGGTCTGCTGGGTCTCCCAGGTCACGATGCCGCCCTTGACGTAGATCTTCCACGAGCACGAGCCCGTGCAGTTCACGCCGTGCGTGGAGCGCACCACCTTGTCATGCGCCCAGCGGTCGCGGTAGGCGTCTTCCCAGGTGCGGTCCTCGCCCGTCACCTGGCCATGGCCGTTGGAGAATTCCTGCCGGGGCAGGGAGAAGTAGGAAAGCTTGTCCAGAAAATGGCTCATCGCGGGACTCCTTGTTGTTCGTTGCGGTGCGGTCTGCAGCCCGGGGCTCAGCAGGGCATCTCGGCGTTCCTGCGCGCGTAGTACCACCAGGTCACGCCCACGCACAGCACATAGAAGGCGGCAAACACCCACAGCGCCAGCTCGGGCCCGCCCGTGGCGGCGATGGAGCTGCCGTAGCTCTTGGGGATGAAGAAGCCGCCGTAGGCTCCCAGCGCGCCCGCAAAGCCCAGGGCGGCCGCGCCTTCGGTATTGCCCTCCTTGAGGGCATGGGCCTGCGCTTGCTCGCTGGGATGGGCGCCGAGCTCGCGCTGCTTGAGCGCCAGGAAAATCGCCGGGATCATGCTGAAGGTCGATCCGTTGCCGATGCCCGTGGTCAGGAACAGCACCAGGAACATCAGGAAGAAGCCCATGAAGCTGCCCTCGGCAGGGCCGAAGCCCAGCGCGTAGCCGCCGCTGCCCTTGGGCAGGAAATACAGCACGCCCACCACGGCCACGGCCATGACGAGGAAGTTCCAGAACGTCACGCGCGCGCCGCCCGCCTTGTCGGCCAGCCAGCCGCCAAAGGGCCGCGACAGCGCGCCCAGCAGCGGGCCCAGCCAGGCATAGGCCAGCGGGTTGACCGCCGGGAACTGGCTCTTGATCAGCAGCGGAAAGCCGGCTGCAAAGCCGATGAACGAGCCGAAGGTGCCCAGGTACAGCAGGCACATCACCCAGTTGTGCTTGCGCCGGAAGATGGCGGCCTGGGCCGCGAAGCTGGCCTTGGCGTCGGCGATGTCGTTCATGCCGAACCAGGCGGCCAGCGAGGCGATGGCGATCCACGGCACCCAGATGAAGGCCGCGTTCTGCGCCCACACCCGGGTGGTCTCGCCGGCCTTGGTGATGGTCTGCGCATCGCCGCCGAAGACGCCGAAGATGCCGGCCGTGATCACCAGCGGGCTCAGGAACTGCACCACCGACACGCCCAGGTTGCCCAGGCCCGCGTTCACGCCCAGGGCCGAGCCCTTGCGCTCCTTGGGAAAGAAGAAGCTGATGTTGGCCATGCTGGAGCTGAAGTTGCCCCCGCCCAGGCCGCACAGCAGGGCCAGGATCAGCATGGTCGGATAGCCGGTGCTGGCGTCCTGCACGGCGTAGCCGATGCCGATGGCCGGGATCAGCAGCGAGGCCGTGGACAGCGCCGTCCAGCGGCGCCCGCCCATCAGCGGCACCATGAAGGAATAGAAGATGCGCAGCGTGGCGCCCGACAGCGCGGGCGCGGCCGCCAGCCAGAACAGCTGGTTGGTGGAGTAGGTGAAGCCCAGCGCGGGCAGGTTCACGGCCACCACGCTCCAGACCTGCCAGATGGCAAAGGCCAGGAACAGGGCGGGCACCGAGATCCAGAGATTGATCCTGGCGATGGCCTCGCCCTCGCGCTCCCAGAACTGCCTGTCCTCGGGGCGCCAGAGGGTCAGCACGCTGCCGGGGCGGCTGCGCGCGGATGCCTTTGCGGCGGTCTTGGTGTTCGCATGCATGTGCAACTCCTGCGGTTCAGCGCGCGGCCGGCTGCACATCGCTGTGGCCGCCGTGGCTGTTGAGCACGTCGGTGCGGCGCACCTCGGTGAAATACATCCAGATCAGCGACACCCAGACCACGCCGTACAGCAGCATGAAGGCGCTGGAGCGGATGCCCGTCCAGTCCAGCAGCACGCCGAACAGGATGGGCAGGATGAAGCCGCCCATGCCGCCGGCCAGGCCCACGATGCCGCTGATGGCGCCGATGTTTCCGGGGTAGTCGTCGCTGATGTACTTGAAGACGCTGGCCTTGCCGAAGGCCATGGCAATGCCCAGCACGAACATCAGCGCGGTGAAGGCATAGACGTTCAGGCCCAGGTGAAAGCGGGTGCTGCCCTCGGTGGTGAGCACCGTGAAATCGGTCTGCGGATAGGACAGCAGGAACAGGCAGATCCAGCACACCCACAGCACCCACCAGGTCACGCTGTGTGCGCCGTACTTGTCCGACAGCCAGCCGCCGATGGCGCGCAGCACGCCGCCCGGCAGCGAAAAGCAGGCCGCCAGCAGCGCCGCCACGCGGATGTCCAGGCCGTACTCGCCCACGTAGTACTGCACCATCCACAGGCTCAGCGCCACATAGCCGCCGAAGACGATGCTGTAGTACTGGCAGTACTTGAGCACGCGCGGGTCCTTGAGCGCCTTCAACTGGTCGCTGAAGCGCACATTGCTGGGCACCAGGTGGGCCGGGTCGCTGTGGCTGAACAGCCAGAACAGCACCAGCGCGCCCAGCATGATGGCCGCATAGGCATGCGGCACGGCGGCCCAGCCGAAGGCCACCAGGATCACCGGCGCCACGAACTTGTTGACCGCCGCACCCGAGTTGCCCGCGCCGTAGATGCCCATGGCCATGCCCTGGCGCTCCTTGGGAAACCAGCGCGCCACATAGGGCGTTCCCACCGAGAACGAGCCGCCCGCCAGGCCCACGAACAGGCCGATGGTCAGGAAGTGCCAGTACTCGGTGGCATAGCCCATCACCCAGATCGCGGGCACGGTGACGGCCATCAGCACCGCCATCACGATGCGCCCGCCGAAGCGGTCGGTCCAGATGCCCAGCGGCACGCGCACCAGCGAGCCCGTGAGCACGGGCATGGCCGTGAGCAGGCCGAACTGCGTGGCGTTCAGATCCAGCATCTTCTTGATGGGGATGCCGATGATGCCGAACATCATCCAGACCATGAAGCAGACGGTGAAGGCCAGGGTGCTGACGGCCAGGACCGACCAGGCCTGGCGGTCGTGGCGTGTGCCTGTGCTGGTGCTCTTTCGGGGGTCGCCCTGTGCGGTGGGCGCTGTGTTTGCCATTTTGTTTTCCTCGTGGGGGCTATGGCATCCATGGTCCCGCGCGAGGGCCGCGCCGCACATCCGCCAGCCGTACGCTCGGACAAGGCGGAAGAACTAGGAGCGCGCAGGCGGGCCTAGTTCCAAAGAACTATCGGGGACAAAAAGGCTTGACGCAGATCAGGAGCGGCGGCCGAAGACCGATTTCGGGCTGCGCCTATAGAACCGCGTGAACGCAGCACTGAAGTTCGACGGATGGGCATAGCCCACCTGCCAGCCGGCCTGGGCGACCTGGCAGCCGGTCTCCAGCAGCGCCCAGGCGCGGCGCATGCGCAGCTCCAGCAGCAGGGCCTGGGGCGTGGTGCCGAAGACGGCGCGAAAGCCCTGCTTGAGCCGGTGCTCGCCCAGGCCCACGGCGGCGCTCAGGTAGGCCAGGGTCAGCGCGCGGTCCATCTGGGTGGACAGCAGTTCGCGCGCCTGCTCCAGCCGGGCCAGTTCGTCGGCCGACCAGCGCGGTGCCGCCTTGGCCGGCTGCGGCGCAGGAGCGAGATGCCGCAGCTCCAGCGCGGCCAGGCTCAGCATGGCGAT
The DNA here is from genome assembly GCF_001682645.1 of Delftia sp. JD2. Lineage (NCBI taxonomy): Bacteria > Pseudomonadati > Pseudomonadota > Betaproteobacteria > Burkholderiales > Comamonadaceae > Delftia > Delftia sp. JD2. The sequence goes on along the minus strand of NZ_LFJT01000055.1, from coordinate 18,057 downwards.
GTGGAGGTCCAGCGCATCGGTGGGCTGGTGCCCGGGCGGCTGGGCCAGGCGCCGCGCCAGCGCCAGGCTGGCCGGCAGGCTGGCACGGTGGTCCAAGGGCCGCACGCCGGCCGCGCCGTCCACCTGGGTCAGGCGCTGCGAGAGTTCAGGCCCCAGATAGCGGTCGAGCGCCGCGCCCGACAGCAGCAGGCGCAGCTGGCGCACGGTCTGGCCGGCCGCATAGCGGCGCTCGCCCTGGCTGCCGCGAAAGGCTGCCAGCGTGGTCTGCCCCGCGCCGAAGCGCAGTGCCGCACCCGTACGCGCCACAAAGCCCGATTCCCCGGCCAGCCCCAGCGTGATGACCAGGGTGCGGCCCTGGTCCGAGGCATCGGCCTGCACGCTGTCCTCCACCAGGTCGCGCAGCGGGCAGTAGTGCGAGCGCGCCAGCACGATGCCGTCGCCCAGCGTGAAGCGCTCCGCATGGCAGTCGCCCAGCTCGGCGGGCAGGGCATGCCGCGTCCAGCCCGGCGCACAGGGCTGGGGCAAGGCAAGCGAGGAAGGGATGCGGGAGGTCATGTGCGAGGAATGGAGGCGCGCTTCGCATAGGAAATGCTCCGGCGCGCATACGTTTTCAAATGATAGCGATTCTCATCTTCCCTAGCATCGGTCTCCAACGAGATTCCCTTTTGGAGAGGACGAGAACACCATGGCATTCCCCCTTCGCTGGCCGGCCGCGCTGGCCCTGGCCCCCTTCACGGTGGCGGCCCAGGGCCAGGCGCCCGAAGCCACCCTGCCCGAGATCACGGTCACGGTGAACAAGCAGGCCGAGAGCCTGGACGCCGTGCCCGCCAGCGTCTCCGTCTTCGACGGCGCGGCGCTGGAGGCGGCCGGCGTGCGCGGGCTGGACGCGCTGTCCGCCCAGGTGCCGGGCTTTGTGTTCCAGGCCTTCGGCCAGTCGGGCGTGCAGCCGCCCGTGATGCGCGGGCTGACGGCCAACTTCGTGTCGTTCTCCTCATCCACGCTGCTGCTGGTCGATGGCGTGCCCACGCTGATGGCCCAGGGCTTCGAGCACAACCTGCAGGGCGTGGACCGCGTGGAGGTGCTGCGCGGCCCGCAATCGACGCTGTACGGCCGCAATGCCGAAGCGGGCGTGGTCAGCATCGTCACGCGCCAGCCCGGCGACGCGCCCTATGCATCGATCAGCGCCGAGGCCGGCAACCACGGCCAGCGCGCGGGCAGCTTCGAGCTGGGCCGCGCCCTGGTGCCGGGCCAGCTCTACATCGGCCTGTCGGGCGAGTGGCGCGCGCAGGACGGATTCATTCGCCAGCAGGCGACGGGAGCGCGCGTGGACGACCGCGAGCGCGCCAGCGGCCGCCTGGCCCTGCGCTGGACGCCCACGGCCGAGACCGAGGCCACGCTGCGCTACGCCCAGCAGCGCTGGGACGACGGCGCCGCGCAATGGGGCAGCATTGCCGCGCCGCGCGCCACGGTGAACTCGGGCACGGACAGCTGGAACCGCTCGCGCGGGCAGACGCTGTCGCTCGATGTCTCGCACCGCTTTGCCTCGGGGCTGCGGCTGCGCTCCATCACCGCACGCAATGTCTTCGACGACCGCGTGCTGCAGGACACGGACTTCCAGCGCGCCGACCTGCTCCACGTGCGGCGCGACTACCGCCTGGCCACGACCTCGCAGGAACTGCGCCTGGAGGGCGAGGCCGCAGGCCTGTGGAACGCGCGCTGGCTGGCCGGCCTGTACCTGGACCGCGACGACCATGACCTGCGCTACGAGCAAAAGCTGCCCGCCGCGCTGATGCGGCCCACGGCCGGGCTCAAGGGCAGCACGGCGGCGCTGTTCACGCACTGGACCGTCCCGCTGTCCGAGCGCTGGACGCTGGCGGCCGGCGCGCGCGTGGAGCGCAACCGCGTGGAACTGGCCCCCGCGGGCGCGGCGGCGCGCAGCGACGACTGGTCGCGCTTGAGCCCCAAGCTCTCGCTGCAATACCAGTGGTCGCCCCAGGACCAGATCTACACCAGCCTCAGCGAGGGTTACCGCGCGGGTGGCTTCAACGTGTTCTCTCCGGCCATGGGCTATGCGGCCTACGAGCCAGAGACCGTGCGCGCCTGGGAGATCGGCGCCAAGGGCCGGCTGCTGGGGCAGCGCCTGCGCTATGCGGCCTCGGTCTACACCCAGCAGGTGCGCGACATGCAGGTGCAGCAGATGGGCCTGCCGGGCGTGGTCTACATCACCAATGCGGCGCGGGCGCGCTCCACGGGTGCGGACTTCGAGCTGGACTATGTGTTCGGCGGCGGCTGGCAGCTGCAGACGGCCCTGGGCCTGAACCGCACGCGCTTCGGCAGCTTCCGCGACGGCGCCGCCATCTACGACGGCCACCGCAACCCGTTTGCGCCCGACATGACGGCCCATGTGGCGCTGCGCTACGACGCGCCCGGCCGCTGGTGGGCGCAGGCCGCCGTGCAGGGCACGGGCAAGGTTTACCTGGACGCCGCCAACGCCTACCGCCGCCCCGGCTACGGGCTGCTCAACCTGTCGGCCGGCTATGCCCAGGCGTCCTGGGAAATCGCCGCCTACCTGCGCAATGCCGCCAACCGCCGCTACGACGCCGTGGGCTACCTGAATGGCCAGGTCGTGGTCTACAGCCCGCCGCGCGAGTTCGGCGTGCGGCTGACCTGGCGCATGTGACTCCCTTTCGTGAAAAGGACCTTCCGATGAATACACCCCGCCGTGAATCCCCTACCCACGCCTCCTCTCACGCCCTGCAGCCGCTGTGGGACCTGGCAGCCGCCCAGGTCCAGGCCGAGGCCCTGGTGCTGGCCCTCGAATCGGGGGCGCTGGACCGACTGGCCACGCCCCAGACGCCGGCCGAGCTGGCCCAGGCCCAGGGCTGGAACGAGGCCAATACCTCCCACTGGCTGGAATTGCTGTGGAGCATGGGCCTGCTGCGGCGCGGCCAGCACGAGCCCGTGAGCTACCTGCTGGCCACCGATGCGCTGCGCTACCTGCACAGCGCATCGCCCGAGTCCTGCGGCGCGGCCTGGCTGTTCCGCCTGCGCTCGCTGAGCCACTCCGCCACGCTGCTGCGCGGCCTGGTCGAGCACGGCCCTGCCGGGGACGGCTCGGCCTGCAGCGCCCCCTTGACCACGGGCAATGCCGAAGGCTGGGCCGCCGCCGCGCGCGCCCAGATCGGCCAGGAGCAGCGCGCCGTCAGCGTGCCTGCCGCGCTGCAGGTGCTGGACCAGGTGCCCGAGGTCGCTGCCGGTGCGGGTACCGCGCGCCGCATGCTGGACCTGGGCGGCGGCCCCGGCTGGATCGCGCTGGCCCTGCTGCGCCAGCAGCCCGCGCTGCAGGCCAGCGTCTTCGACTGGCCCGAGGCCGTGGCCGTGGCGGCGGACAACGCCCGCCAGTCCCGCCTGTCCGACCGCTTCACCGCGCTGGGCGGCAACCTGGCCACGGACGGCATAGGCAGCGGCTACGACCTGGTCTGGTGCTCGTCCGTGCTGCACTTCGTGCCCGATGCGGCAGCCGTGGTGGCCAAGGTGTTTGACGCGCTGGCGCCCGGCGGCGTCTTCGTCTGCGCCCATGCCGAGGTGGATGAGACGCCCGAAGCCGCCCTGCGCACCCTGCCCTACTACCTGCCCATGCGCCTGCTGGGCCGCAGCGTGACCCGGCGCGGCGAGCTGCAGGCGCTGCTGGCGCAGGCGGGTTTCGAGCGCATCGAACGCATCGAGTCGCGCGAGTTTCCGATGGCGCCACTGGCCGTGCTCATTGCCCGCAAGGCCGCGCCATGAAGGCCGCAGCTCCCCGCCCGGTCTGGCTGCTCCAGGCACTTTTCGGCTGGCTGCACCTGGCGCTCACCGCCCCCAGCGTCTACCTCTGGCTGGGCCTGCCCCTGGTCATGCGCCAGCATGGCTGGTCGGGCACGGCCATCGGCCTGTTCCAGCTGGCGGGGCTGCCCGCGCTGATCAAGTTCGCGCTGGCCGCGCCCGTGGAAGCGCGCAGCGCGAACGGCCAGCCGCGCTACCGCGCCTGGGCGCTGGCCCTGTGCCTGGCTTATGCGGCCGTGCTGCTGACCCTGGGCTGGCAGCAGTTGCTGGCCGAGCGCCTGTGGCTGTTCGGCCTGGCCTTCGCGGCCGCGCTGGCCGCCACCTGGGCCGACATTCCCGTCAGCGCCCTGGCCATCCGCCTGCTGCCCGCGTCCGAGCGCATGCGCGCCGGGGGCGTGCGCGCGGCCGCGCTGTCGCTGGGCGCCATCGTGGGCGGCGGGATGATGCTGCTCATGCAGGCGAAATGGGGCTGGCGCGCGCCCTTCCTGTGCCTGGCGGGCGCGCTGGCGCTGGGCGCACTGCTGCTGGCCTGGGTGGTGCGCCATGAGCCCGGGGATGCGCCCTCGCCTGTGCTGCTGCCTGCGCCCAAAGCTGGACTGGCCGCCATGGTCCGCGGCTATGGCGCCCAGCCCGGCGCCTGGCGCTGGACCCTGGTGCTGGTCAGCTACTTCCCCTTCATCGGCGCGGCCTGGTTCTACCTCAAGCCGCTGATGCTGGACCACGGCTTCGCGCCCGCCCAGGCCGCCCTGCTGGCCGGCATGGGCGGCGGCGTGGTGGCTGCGCTGGCGGGCGCGGCCTCGCCCCTGCTCACGCGCCGCCTGGGCACCCGGCGCGCCCTGCCCCTGTATGCGGGCTGCAACGTGGCGGCGCTGGCCCTGCTGGCCGCCGTCATCGCAGCCGGCGCCCCGCCCCCGGGCCTGGTCGCGGCCGTGGCCTGCGTGGCAGCAGCCATGGGCGCCTCCTCGGCCTGCGTCTTCGGACTGATGATGCAATTCGCCCGCCCGCGCTGGCAGGCCTTCGACTACGGCCTGCAGGCCAGCCTGTTCGCCGCCAGCCGCATGCTGGTGCCGCTGGCGGCCGGCGTGGCGCTGGATGCCATGGGCGCGGCGGCCATGCTCACCGGGCTGACCGTGGCGGCCGCGCTGGCCTGGGTGTGGGCGCTGCGGTGTGCTGGGGATGGTTGGGCTTCAGCCACAGCGTAGGCCGCTAATCCCGCTGCCGCTCCGACGCATACACCGCCGCCTGCACGCGCGAGCTCAGGCCGAGCTTGCGCAGGATGTGTTGCACATGGATCTTGACCGTGGTCTCGGCAATGTCCAGCGTGCGGGCGATTTCCTTGTTGCTGGCGCCCCGGGCGATCTGGACCAGCACCTCTTCCTCGCGCGGGGACAGCGGCGAGGCCGGGGCCTCGTCCGGCTCGGGCGCCTGGGGCTCGGGCGCGCCCTGGGACTGGAAGGCGGCCACCAGCTTGCCCATCATCTCGGGGCTGACCACGGGCTCGCCGCGCGCGGCGCGGCGCAGGGCCTCGGACAGCAGGTCGCCGTCGATGGTCTTGAGCAGATAGCCCTGGGCGCCGTTGCGCAGCGCGGCCGCCAGGTCCTGGCCGTCCTCGCTCACGGTGAGCATGACGACGCGGCTGCCGGGCGATGCGGCCCGCAGGCCCGCGATGGCATCGACGCCCAGCACGCCGGGCAGGTGGTTGTCCAGCAGGATGACCTGGGGCACCAGCGCGGGCACCAGGCGCAGGGCCTCGCCCGCGTCGCCGGCCTCGCCGACCACGCGCAGGCCTGCGTCCTGGGCGATGAGGGCGATCAGGCCGCGGCGGAACAGCGTGTGGTCGTCGATGACGAAGACGGAGATGGGGCTGGAGAAGGACATGGGGCGGTCTTTTTCTTGCGGGAGCGTGTCACGCGTTCGAGGGGAGGGCCTGCGCTGGCGCGCCGGCCGAGGCCGACGGCGGCAGCTCGATCAGCACGCGCGTGCCCTCGCCGGGGCGGGAGTGGACATGGACCAGCGCCTGCGCCAGCAGGGCGCGCTCGCGCATGATGCCCAGACCCACATGCAGCGAGTCCGGCGCAACGTCGGCGGGGACGAAGCCGCAGCCGTCGTCGCAGACTTCGAAGCGCCAGGGGTGGCGCCCCACGCGCAGCTCCACATGCCTGGCACCCGCGTGCTTGCGCACGTTGGACAGCGCCTCCTGCACCATGTGCAGCACCTGGATCTGCACGTCGGGCGCCAGCGGCAGGCCCTGGCCCGACATGCTCAGCGAGGTGGCAATGCCCGTCTGGTGCTCGAACTTGGACAGCGTGGCGCGCAGCGCGGCCTCGATGTCCTCGGCGCTGGTGCGCGTGCGGAAATGCACCAGCAGCTCGCGCACGTCGGCATAGCATTCGCGCACGCCCACTTCCAGCTCGCCCAGGCTGCGGTCGCGCGCCTCGTCGCGGCCCTTGGCCACGGCGTCGCGCAGCAGCTGGGTCTGTATCTTGAGAAAGGCCAGCGACTGGGCAATGGAGTCATGCAGCTCGCGCGCGATCAGGCCGCGCTCCTCGGCCACGGCGGCCTCACGCTCCAGCGCCGTGGCGCGCAGGCTTTCCATGGCGCTGGCCAGGTGGCGCGCCATGGCGGACAGCAGGTCGCGCATGTCGTCCGTGAGCACCACGGTGGAGCGAAAGAACAGGTTGACCTCGCCCAACAGGCGCTGCTGCAGTTGCACGGGGATGCTGACCACGGTCTCGAAGCCGGCCTCGCGGCAGTGCGGCAGCTGCAGGTCGCTGGACGGCGTGATGGGGATCACGCGCAGCCGCGCCTGCTCGCGCGGCTGGCCGCACAGGCAGGCGCCCGTGTGCAGGCAGTGCTCCTGCACCGACATGGACTGGGGCAGGCCGTCGCCGGCCAGCAGCACGTAGCGCTCGTTGGCCTCGTCGGACCAGCGCACCGTGGCCGCATCGGCCTGGGCCGCCAGGCGGACCTGGCGCACAAAGCCTTCGGCCAGGGACTGCAGGCTGGCGGCCTCCGACGCCTGCACGCTGACCGCGTACAGCGCCTGCAGCTGCTGGTGCTGCACGTTGAGGCTGGCGGTCTTCTCGCGCACCTTGTCCTCCAGCTCGGCGTGCGAGCTCTGCAGCGACTGGGCCATGAGGTTGAAGCCGGCCGCCAGCTGGCCGAACTCGTCGTCCACCTCCACGCTCATGCGCGTGTCCAGGTGTCCGCGGCGCATGCGCTCCAGCGCCGAGCGCAGCTGGCCCACGGGATGCAGCACCAGCCAGTAGCTGGTGGCCATGAAGCTCACGGCCGCGATGATGGCCAGCGCCATCAGACACATCTGAAACAGGTGCAGGATGGCCGTCCAGCGCGAGAGCCGGTCCTCGATGGCTTCGACGAATCCGTCCACCTCGCGCACGAAGGCATCGGCGCTGCTCATGATGGCCTGCGCATCGACATGGTCCTCGGCCTGCCACTGCGTGCGCAGCGCACTCCAGTCGCCGCGTATGCGCTCGTAGCGCGCGCTGACCGCATCGCTCCAGGGCACGAACAGCGGCCGCGACATGTCGCCGCTGCGCAGCAGGTCCAGGCTGGCGTCGAACTGCCGTGCGCGCTCCTGCCACTGCGCAGGCGCCTCGTTCTGGCGCGCCATGGCCATGCGCACCATGCTCATGCGCAGCCGCCCGGCCTCGTTCACCGCCGCCGCGCCGCCTTCCAGCTGCCAGGCCACCCACAGCGTGAAACCAATGGAGGCCACGGCCGCGAGCAGGCAGGCTGCGCCCATGAGCAGCAGCTTGGTCGAAAGCGAGGGCTTGCCATGCATGCTGCACTGTAGCCACGGCACATTTGCGCGTCTTGACCTGAATCAAGCGCCGCCCGTTTGCGCCGTGCACCGTCCCGATTCCTAGGATCCTTTCAACTGCCCCCAATGCCCACAGGGCCTATGGCGTCCCCGGGCGAGGCCAGTGTTTAGCATGGGGCCATGCAAGTCCGCTCCATCCCCCGCCCCTTCATCCGCACCCCGCACCTTGCCGGCCTGGCTGCGGCCGCATTGCTGGCGGCAGCCCTTGCCGGCTGCGCAAGCTCCTCCGCCCCGGCGCGGGACTGGACGCAGCAGTTGCAGCGCTGGTCCGACGCGCCCATCGTGCTGCTGGGCGAGCAGCACGATGCGGTCGCCCACCAGGCCTGGCAGCAGGCCACGGTGGAGCAGTTGGCAAAACAGGAGCGCCTGGCCGCGCTGGTGATCGAGATGGCGCCGCGCACCGGCTCCACCGCGTCCCTGGCGCGCGATGCATCCGAGGACGCGGTGCAGCAGGCCCTGCAATGGCAGGACGCGGCCTGGCCCTGGCCGCGCTACCGCGGCGTGGTCATGGCCGCCGTGCGCGCTGGCGTGCCCGTGCTGGGCGGCAACCTGCCGCGCGCCGACATGAAGCAGGCCATGCGCAACGAGAACCTGGACACCCACCTGCCGCCCGAGGGCTGGCAGCGCCAGCTCGACGCCATCCGCGAAGGCCACTGCGGCCTGCTGCCCGACACCCAGCTGGCGCCCATGGCCCGCATCCAGCTGGCCCGCGATGCCAGCATGGCCGAGGTGGCCAGGGCCGCTGTCAAGCCCGGCAAGACCGTGCTGCTGGTGGCCGGGCGCGGCCACGTGCTGCGCGGCGTGGGCATTCCCACCTGGCTGCCCGAGGCCGCAGGCGCCAAGGTGGCCGTGGCGCAGGCGGGGGAGACATCGGTGGCGCAGGCCTCGGATGTGGATTGGCTGCAGAAGACGGATGCCCTGCCCGCCAAGGACCACTGCGCCGAGCTGCGGGAGAAGTTCAGGAACCCGCCGGCGCCGCGGGCCGATGCGGGCTGAAGCCCGCTGATTCCTGAAGAGGTTGCGGCCGGCCTTGCGACCGGCCGGAAATCAGCGGTAGAACGCTTCCACGGCGCCCTTGAGCTTGATCAGCAGGGGCTTTCCCTTGCGATCCACCGTCTTGCCGGCCGGCACCTTGATCCATCCCTCGCTCACGCAGTATTCCTCCACATCGAAGCGCTCGTTGCCGTTGAAGCGGATGCCGATGTCGTGCTCGAACACGGCGGCCACATGGTGCGGGCTGCGCGGGTCGATGGACAGGTGGTCGGGCAGTGCGGGGCGATCGGCGGGTGCGTTGGCGTCGGTCATGGTCTTGTTCTCGCAAGAGGGTTCTGAAGAAAGCCGGTATTGTCCGCGCAATTCGCAGGCAGGCGCTGGCTGACAGGCTTTGGCGGCAGGCATCGTCATGCGGATGGCGGACGGGCGTCGTATGCTGCGCTCCATGCTGTCGCCAGAGCAACGTCAAACACTGAAGTCGGCCAAGCGCCTGCCGCTGGCGCTGCTGCTGTTCGTGGCGCTGGGCTTTGTGGCCTCGTCCGTGGCGGCAGGGCACTGGCAGCAGGTGCCGCTGTGGCTGGCCTGCATCAAGGCCGTGACCGAGGCCTCGCTGGTCGGCGCGCTGGCCGACTGGTTTGCAGTGTCGGCGCTGTTCCGGCGCATTCCGCTGCCCCTGGTCGGGCGCCATACGGCCATCATCCCGCGCAACAAGGACCGCATCGGCGAGAACCTGGCGAACTTCGTGCGCGACAAGTTCCTGGACGGCCCTTCGCTGGTGGCGCTGATCGAGCGCCATGATCCTGCGCGCGTGCTGGCCGGCTGGCTGACCACGCCGGCCAACAGCACCCTGCTGGGGCGGCAGGTGGCGCGGCTGGCGCTGGCGGCGCTGGAGATGGTGCAGGACCGGCAGGTGGAGCGCTTTCTGACACAGGCGTTCAAGGCCTTGCTGGCCCAGGTGGACCTGCCCCGCGCGGCGGCGGATCTGTTGTCGGGCCTGACCAAGGACGGCCGCCACCAGGCCGTGCTGGACGATGTGCTGGCCCGCGTCAGCGGCGTGCTGCGCGAGGCCGAGACACATGTGCTGATCGCCCAGACCATCGTGCTGTGGCTCAAGCGCGAGCATCCGCTCAAGGAAAAGATGCTGCCCACGGACTGGCTCAGCGACAAGGGCGCCAGCGCCATTGCGGGCGCGCTCGACAGCCTGCTGCAGGACATTGCCAGCAATCCCGAGCACCACATGCGCAAGGCCTTCGACGCCTCCGTGGACCGGCTGGTCACGCGGCTGCAGTCCGACCCCGCCATGTCCGAGCGCGCCGAGCGGCTGCGCCACTACCTGCTGCACGACGAGAAGCTGGCCGGCTACCTGCGGGCGCTGTGGCTGGGCCTGCGCGCCAAGCTGCAGGCGGACCTGGCCAACGAGCATTCGCAGGTGGCGCGCAAGACCGCCGCCATGGGCCGCTGGCTGGGCCAGTCGCTGGCGCACGACGAGGCGCTGCGCAGCTCCATGAACGAGCGCCTCAAGCGCTGGGCCCAGGCGCTGGCGCCCGATGTCTCGCAGTTCCTGGCCCAGCACATCGCCGATACCGTGCGGCGCTGGGATGCGCGCGAGCTGTCCGAGCTGATCGAGCTGCATATCGGCAAGGACCTGCAGTACATCCGCATCAACGGCACCGTGGTCGGCGGTGCCGTGGGGCTGGTGCTGTTCCTGGTCTCCAATGCGGGGCGGCTGTGGGCCTGATCCTCGTATCAGGATGTTGCCTGCGGGCCACATCGGGCCAACTTTACAAAGCCGCCGTGCTCGCCGGAACGCCGTGAATCGTGCCGGGCGCTGCACGCGCCCGGGCACTGGCGGCCCTGCATGTCATTGATGAACAAGGCAACATTCAGCATCCTGAATGAATTGCTCACAGATCGGCCCGCTTGTAAAGAAAAACAGCAGCTGCGCTGCCGTCGGCCAGGCCGTTGTCGACGGGAAAATAAAATAAGAACGATTCGCACTCATCAAAAACAACAGAGCGGATGCGCACCCCGGTCGTTCGACCGTCCGTGATTCTTCTTGCGAGCTTTCCCATGCACAACTGCACAGCCCCCGCGGCGGGCCGTGGCTTTGCCCTGTCCGCCCTTTGCACCTCCCTGCGTGCTTCGTTTCCCTCCACCGCCGTTCCCCTGCGCCGCACCGCGCTGGGCGCCTGCCTGGGCCTGCTGGCCTCGGGCAGCGCGCTGGCCCAGGCAGCAGGCGGGGCCACGCTGGAAACCCTGGTCGTGACGGCCAGCGGCTTCGAGCAGGAGATCAGCCAGGCGCCGGCCTCGATCTCGGTGATCACGCGCCAGGAACTGGAGCAGGGCGCCTACCGCAACCTGCACGATGCCCTGCGCGATGTGCCCGGCGTGATCCTCACGCCCTCGGACAACAACTCCAACGACATCTCGTTGCGCGGCATGGGCGCCAACTACACCCTGATCCTGGTGGACGGCAAGCGCATGAGCACGCGCGAGACCCAGACCAACGGCAGCACCGGCACGGACCAGAGCTGGATTCCGCCGCTGGAGGCCATCGAGCGCATCGAGGTGGTGCGCGGCCCCATGTCCTCGCTGTACGGCTCGGACGCCATGGGCGGCGTGATCAACGTCATCACGCGCAAGGTGGCGAAGAACTGGCATGGCTCGGTGCGTGCCGACGCCACGCTGCAGGAGCGCTCCACCTCGGGCGATGCCTACCAGACCAACTTCTACCTGTCAGGCCCGATCAAGACCGACCTGCTGGGCCTGAGCCTGTACGGCAACTACGGCAAGCGCGACCAGGACCGCATCTACCAGGGCTACAACAAGAGCGACAACCGTTCGCTGAACCTGCGCCTGGCGCTGACCCCCAGCAAGGACCACGACCTGATCGCCGAGATCGGCACTTCGCGCCAGCACTTCGTTTCGTCGCCTGGCATGACCCTGCTGCCCACCGATGCGCCCAGCGACCGCAAGTTCGAGCGCGAGAACTACTCGCTGCAGCACAAGGGCCGCTGGGGCTGGGCTTCCTCCGACACCTATCTGCAGCGCGAGGAAACGCGCAACCTGTCGCGCGACATGACCATCAGGAACACGGTGTTCAACAGCAGCTGGGTGGCGCCGCTGGGCCGCCAGCACCTGCTGACCACGGGCGTGTACTACAACCAGCAGGACCTGCGCGACACGACGACCAATACGCTGCCGGGCTCGGCGCGCACCACGGCCGATCGCACGCAGTACGCCTGGTTCGCCGAGGACGAGTGGCGCCTGCGCGAGAACTTCGCCCTGACCGGCGGCCTGCGCTACGACCACGACAGCAAGGGCGGATCGCAATGGAGCCCGCGCCTGTATGGCGTGTGGAACCTCGACGCGCAATGGACCGTCAAGGGCGGCGTGTCCACCGGCTTTCGCGCGCCCTCGTTGCGCCAGACCCTGGGCGACTGGGGCCAGTCCAGCCGCGGCGGCAACATCTACGGCAACCCCGACCTGAAGCCCGAAACCTCGCTGAGCAAGGAACTGGGCGTGCTCTACAACAACGGCGCCGGCCTGTCGGCAGGCCTGACGGTGTTCGACAACGAGTTCAACGACAAGATCACGCGCATCGCCTGTCCCGAGTGCGGGCCGGCCAATTCCTCGGGCAACACGCCCACCACCAACGTCAATATCGACAAGGCCATCACGCGCGGCATCGAAGCCACGTTCAAGGCCCCGCTGGCGCGCACGCTGGACCTGAGCAGCAGCTACACCTTCACCAAGTCCGAGCAAAAAAGCGGCGAGTTCGCGGGGCAGCCGCTGAGCCAGCTGCCGCGCCACATGCTGAACCTGGCGCTGAACTGGAAGCCTTCGCAGCAATGGGCGGGGTGGGCCAAGCTGTCCTACCGGGGCAAGGAAAGCCAGCCCACGGGCGGCCGTTCGGCGCGCACCTGGGTGGCCGGCAGCTATGCCATGTTCGACATGGGCGGCTCCTACAACTACAGCAAGGACGTGACCTTCTACGCAGGCATCTACAACCTGTTCGACAAGGACGTGTACTACGAGGACTACGCCACGGTGCAGGACGGCCGGCGCTACTGGATCGGCATGAACGTGAAGTTCTAGGCATCCCGGCCGCAAGGGCGGCCGCTGCCCGTGGCCTGCGGATCAGGCCGCGCCGCTTCCCGGCGCGGCACCCGCCTCCGGAGGCCGGAACTCCTTTCATTTTTTCCTGGGATTCTTTGCCATGACCTTCGATATCACGCGCCGCGCGGCGGCGCTGGCCTTGCCGGCCTTGTTCCTGGGGACTGCGGTGGCGGCCCCGCTGTCCGTGCGGCATGCCGGGGGAGCGGCCAGCCTGCCCGGCGCACCCCGGCGCGCGGTGGTTTATGACCTGGGGGCGCTGGATGCACTGCATGCGCTGGGCGTGCCTGCGTCGGCGGTCGCAGGCGTGCCCCGGGCGCAGCTGCCCCGGTATCTGGACAGCTTCGCGCAGCGGCCTGCGGCGGGCGGGCTGTTCGAGCCCGACTACGAGGCGCTGAGCCGGCTGGCGCCCGACCTGATCATCGTGGGCGGGCGCTCGGCCGGCAAGGCCGAGGTGCTGGGACGCATCGCGCCCACGCTGGACCTGAGCGTCAGCGGCAAGCACATGCTGGCCGATATCGAACGCAACATCGCCACGCTGGCGCTGCTGTTCGGCCGCCAGGCGCAGGGCCGTGCGCTGGTGCAGCGCATCCACGCCGAGCTGCAGGGCCTGCATGCCCAGGCCTCGCAGGCCGCGCCGGGCCTGCTGCTCATGGCCGTGAACGACAAGCTCCTGCCGCAGGCGCCGGGATCGCGCTTCGGCTTTCTGTTCGATGTGTTCGGCGCGCGCTCGGCGCTATCGGCTGCGCAACTGCCAGCCCGCGGCACCGCCTACGGCTTCGATGATGTGGCGCGGCTGGACCCCGAGTGGATCTACGTCATCGACCGCAACACGGCCACGGGCCAAGCGGCAGGCGGCGGCGAGATCATGGCTTCGCGCAAGGTGTTCGACAACGCGCGGATCCACGCCACGGCGGCCGGCCGCAAGGGGCAGGTCGTCTTCCTCGATCCCAAGGGCTGGTACCTGATGGGCAGCGCCGGGCCGACGGCGCTGCTGGACAACATGGCGCAGCTGCGCCAGGCCTATGGCGCGGCGTCATCGCGTTGACCGCGGGCCAGGGCCGGCTCCCGGTCCCGGCCCCACAGCGCAATCACGCGCACATAGGCCAGCTCGGCCAGCAGCTCCACCAGCGTCTGCGTGACGATGACGGCCGGCAGCACGGGAATGGCGCCAGGCACGGCCAGGGCCAGCGGCAGCACGACCAGCGAATTGCGCGTGCCCGCGCTGAAGGCGACCGCTCGGCCTGCGGGCGCTGGAAGCCGGAAGGCGCGCGCCACCAGCCAGCCCAGCGCGGGCGCCGCCACCGCAAAGGCCGCATAGACGGGCACCATGCTCCAGGCGGCCTGCGTTGCCGGGCCCAATTGGGGCAGCACGGAGGCGATCACCACGAACAGCACCAGCGCGGTGGCCGGCACGGGCAGCAGGCCCAGCCATGCCGAGGCGCTGGCGCCGCGCCGGCTGCGGGCCGCCCACAGCTGCGTGGCAGCGGCCAGGGCCAGCGGCACGGCGATCAGCCACACGAACGCATGCAGGAAAGGCCCCGCCTGCACCAGCCGCGCCGCATCGTCACCCAGGAACAGGCCCAGGTAGCCGGGCAGGGCCAGCATCTGCGCGATCAGCAGGGCCGGCGTGGCCGCCAGCAGCAGGCGCGCATCGGCACGTCCCAGGTGGGAGAAGGTGACCACGTAGTCGATGCAGGGCGCCAGCAGCACCAGCAGCGCGCCCAGGCGCAGCAGGGGGTCGGCGGGCAGGAACTGCAGCAGGGCCCAGACCAGCATCGGCACCATGATGAAGTTGGCCGTCATCAGCGCGGTCAGGAAGCGCACCTGGCCGAAGGCGCGCCGCAGCTCGGCCACGGGCACCTGCAAGAAGGTCACGTACAGCATCAGCGCCAGCGTGGGGTTGATGGCACGCTCCAGCACGCCCGTGCCGGGCAGCGCCCAGGCGGCGGCCGCGGCCAGAGCCACGGCGGCGAAGTAGATGGGGATCTGGCGCTGTTCGAGCGCGTCTCGGGTGTCTTGCATTCGGGGCGCCGGGTGCGGCAGGGGCGGCAGGGACGGCAGGGGGTACGGGGTGCCTAGTATGGCAACGGTGCGGCCAGCCGCTGTCTCGAATTCCCTGCCTTCGGCACGACAGGCTCAGCCGGGCGATGCCGCGCCCAGCACCTTGTAGAGGTAGGAGCGCGAGATGCCCAGCTCCTGCGCGGCCAGCTTCTTGTTGCCGCCGCAGCGTGCGATGGCGTCGAGGATGGCGTTGCGCTCCTGGTCCTTGAGCGGGGCCACGGCGCCGGTGGAGGGCATGTCGGCCTCGGCAACGGGCGAAGGTCGTGCGCCGGCCAGCGGGTCCTCGTGGCGCGCGAAGTTGTCCACGCCCAGCAGGTGGCCGTCGCAAAACACCAGGGCCTCTTCCACGCGCTGTCGCAGCTGGCGCACATTGCCGGGCCAGGCCTGGCGGGCCAGGTAGGGCATGACACCGGGCGCGATGCGGGGCAGCGCAATGCCGTTGCGCTCGCAGAACGACTGGGCAAAGCGCTGAACCAGGGCCGGGATGTCCTCCAGGCGCTGGCGCAGGGCCGGCACATGCAGCACCACGCCGCTGAGGCGGTAGAACAGGTCCAGCCGGAAGCGGCCGCTGTCGATGAGGCCGCGCAGGTCGCGGTGCGTGGCGGCCACGATGCGGAAGTTCACCTGCCGGCCGCTGTGCGCGCCCAGGCGCTGCACTTGGCGGTCCTCCAGCACGCGCAGCAGCTTGACCTGGATCTCCATGGGAATGTCGGCCACTTCGTCGAGGAAGAGCGTGCCGCCCTCGGCCTGCTCCAGCTTGCCGGGCTGGCCCTGCCGGCGCCCGCCCGTGAAAGCGCCGGCCTCGTAGCCGAACAGCTCGGACTCGATCAGCGTGGCCGGCAGGGCCGCGAGGTTGAGGCTGACCAGGGGCGCTTCGGCATCGCGGCCGCGCGCATGCAGGGCCTGGGCCACCAGCTCCTTGCCGCTGCCGCTCTCGCCCAGGATGAGCACGGGCACGTCCAGCCGCGCCACGGCGTCGATCTCGCGGGCCAGCCTTTGCATGGGGGCGCTGGCGCCCACCATCTGCGCCGTGGGCGTGCCGCCGCGCAACTGGCTCAGTTCGCGCTTGTAGTGCTGCACCTCGTCATGCAGCTGGTTCAGCCGCTGCTGCATGCGGTTGAGCGCCTCCACGCCGCTGAAGCTGACCTGGCCCACGGCACCCACCACGGCGCCGCCCTCGTAGACCGGCATGCGGTTGACGATGCGGCTCACGCCCGGCCCCAGCTGCTGCAGGTCGCCGATCTCGGCCCGGCCGCTGCGCACCACGTGGGGCAGGCGCGAGTTGGGGATCACGTCCTCGGCGCGCCGGCCTGCGGCCGTGCCGGGCGCCAGGCCGAAGAACTTCTCGTGCACGGGGCTGATGTAGCGCATCAGCCCTTCATGGTCGGCCACCGTGATCGCCTGGTACGGGTTGGTCAGGAACATGTTGAGGATGGCGAAGGCGAAGGGCACGCTGGCCACCATGTCGAACAGCGCCGCCGCCTCGTCGGCCGGGCGCAGCAGGGCGACCTCGCCCTCGGCATCGGCCAGCACCACGGCCACATGGCGGGCCACCGTGCCGCGCGGGCCCGGTGTTTCCACGTGCAGCAGCTGGCCATGGCCTATGGGGTTGTGCCCGTCGCCGTGCGCGCGGGCCAGGGCTTCGGTGACGGCTGCATGCAGCAGCGGTTCCTGCGCCAAGCCCAGCCGCGCCACGGGCTCGGGCGAGTCGCGTCGCCAGACGAGAACGCCGAATCGGTGGTCGGGGGAGCTGGGCATGGGCATGGCGGGCAGTGGCTGGGGTGAACGCACTCTAGCGGCGCGCAGGCCACGGGTCTGTCCCCGTGGTGTCTCCATTGAAGACAGTGCCCAACCCGTGTCTTCGAGGTTGTCCTTGATGTGGACACGTGCAGGTCGACTGTGGAAAAAATCCTTTGAATTCAACGCGCTGCGTTCTGGCACGCCTTGTGCATCTCCACAGGCACAAGGAGACACGACGACATGAGCTGGCAACCCGAAGTGGACGAGATCGCATACCGCCGCGCACTGGCGGCCAAACTGGGCGGAGAGGACAAGGTGGCGCGGCACAAGGCCGCGGGCAAGCTCACGGTGCGCGAGCGCATAGATGCCTGCACGGACGCGCAGTCCTTCGTGGAGGTGGGCTCGCTCACCGGCTCGGGCCAGTACGACGGCCTGGGCCGGCTGACGGACTTCACGCCCTCCAACCTCATCATGGGCCGGGCGCGCGTGGGCGGGCGGCCCGTGGTCGTGGTGGGCGACGATTTCACGGTGCGCGGCGGCGCCAACGACGGCGCCGTGGGCGACAAGCTGATCTTTGCCGAGAAGATGGCGCACGACCTGCGCCTGCCCATGGTGCGCCTGGTGGACGGCACGGGCGGCGGCGGCTCGGTGCGCAACATCGAGACCAAGGGCTACACCAGCGTGCCCACCATGAAGGTCTGGAGCCAGGTGGTGCAGAACCTGTCCACCGTGCCCGTGGTCTCGCTGGCCCTGGGCTCGGTGGCCGGCATGGGCGCGGCGCGCGTGGCCTCCAGCCATTACTCGGTGATGGTCAAGGAGACCGCCCAGCTGTTCAATGCCGGCCCGCCCGTGGTGGCGCGCATCGGCCAGAACGTGACCAAGAACGAGCTGGGCGGCAGCCAGGTGCACACGCGCAACGGCGTGGTCGATGACGAGGTGGCCACCGAGCAGGAGGCCTTCGAGCGCGTGCGCCGCTTCCTGTCCTACCTGCCATCGTCGGTGTACGAGCTGCCTGCGCGCACCGCGCCGCAGGACGATCCGCGGCGGCGCGACGAATGGCTGCTGTCGGCCATTCCGCGCGATGGCCGCAAGGTCTACAAGATCCGGCCCATCGTCGAATGCCTGGTCGATGAGGGTTCCTTCCTGGAGACGGGCCGCCACTGGGGCCGGGCCATCGTCACGGGGCTGGCGCGCATCGACGGCTGGCCCGTGGCCGTGGTGGCCAGCGACCCGTACTTCTACGGCGGCGGCTGGGACGGCCCCTCGGCCGAGAAGTTCACGCGCTTCGTGGACATGGCCCAGACCTTCCACCTGCCCGTGGTCAACCTGGTGGACATCGCGGGCTTCCAGATCGGCGTGGAGGCCGAGAAGGCCGGCGTCATGCGCTACGGCGTGCGCGCCCTGGCCGCCGTCTACCAGGCCACCGTGCCCTGGTGCAGCATCCTCATCCGCCGCGCCTACGGCGTGGCGGCGGCCGG
>NZ_LFJT01000054.1:0-43969 GCF_001682645.1 Delftia sp. JD2 | reverse complement strand
TTCGCTGAGCATTTCCACATCGAGGCTGAAGAGCTGGCTGATGTTTTCCTGGCCGCGCAATTCACGGAAATGCAGTTCATCGCCCAATGGCGTATGGATGGTGACTCGGCGTGTCATTGATGCTCACGCCCTGTCGGGGCGCCCTCCCGGTCTTTCGATACGGAAAGATCATGGAAGAATGAGCCGCCCCATGGAAATTCCAGTTTCTGCCGAAAAATAGGATTGCCAAAGGGAAGTTGCCGACTCTCCCACCCGGAACGGGCTTGGGAAAAGCCTAGGACAAGCGGCCGGAGCAAGGGCCTTCATGATGTGCTGCCGCCACACATCGCCCCGGCTGGCCGCCCCCGGATCAGGGCGCCGCACGCCCGCGCAGCCGCTCAGGGGTTCACAGTGTCCTGGCGATGATCTCCTTCATGATCTCGTCGCTCCCCCCGTAGATCCGCCCTATGCGCGCATCGGTCCAGGCGCGGCCGATCTGGTATTCGGTCATGTAGCCGTAGCCGCCGTGCAGTTGCAGGAATTCGTCGAGCAGGCGGTTTTGCAGCGCCGTGGCATTGAGCTTGACCATGGCCGCCCGGTCGGGCGCGAGCGCGCGACGCAGGTGCAGGGCGATGCAGTCGTCCACGAAGACGCGCAGCATGGTGGCCTGGGCCTTGGCCTCGGCCAGCTTGAAGCGCGTGTTCTGGAAGTCAAACACCGGCTGGCCGAAGGCCTTGCGCTCGCGCGTGTAGGCAATGGTCTTGTGCAAAAAGGCCTCGATGGAGGCGGCCGCGCGCACGGCCACCACCAGGCGCTCCTGGGCCAGTTCGTGCATCAGATACCTGAAGCCCGCGTTCTCCTCGCCCAGCAGGTGGTCGGCCGGCACGCGCACGTTGTCGAAGAACAGCTCCGAGGTGTCCTGCGCCATGAGGCCGATCTTCTCGAGCTTGCGGCCCTTGGAGAAGCCGGGCATGCCGTCCTCGACCACGATCAGGGACACGCCCTTGGCGCCCATCTCGGGCGCGGTCTTGGCGACGACGATGACCAGCTCCGAATTGATGCCGTTGGTGATGAAGGTCTTCTGGCCGTTGAGCACGTAGTGGTCGCCCTCGCGCCGCGCCGTGGTGCGCACGGACTTGAGGTCGCTGCCCGCGCCGGGCTCGGTCATGGCGATGGCGCCGATCAGCTCGCCTGCGGCCATGCGCGGCAGCCAGCGGTCCTTCTGCGCCTTGCTGCCATAGGCATGGATGTAGGGTGCGACGATGTCCGAATGCAGCGGAAAGCCCAGCCCGCTGGCGCCCGTGCGCGCGATCTCCTCCAGCAGCACGGCGGCATGGCCGAAGTCGCCGCCGCCGCCGTAGGGCTCGGGCAGCATGGGGTTGAGCAGGCCTTCGCGCCCGGCCTTGCGCCAAACCTCCTTGGGCACGATGCCCTGGCGCTCCCATTCGGCATGGTGGGGCACGATCTCGCGCTCGAAGAAGCGGCGGGCCTGCTCGCGGAACTGTTCATGGTCTTCGCGGTAGACGGAGCGCTCGGTCAGGTCTTGCATGGGTCGGTATCCGGTGGTTGTCGGTGAGGAAAGACGGTGAAGGGCCGTTCAGGCGCTGCGCAGGTTGAAGCCCGCGTGGGGCTGCTCGCGCAGCCTGTCCTTGAGCACGCGGCGCAGCAGCTTGCCCGTGGGCAGGCGCGGCAGCTCGTCCACGAACTGCAGGCGCTGCGGGCGCTTGAGGCGCGACAGCGTGGCGCCGGCCTCGGCGACGATGGCGCGCGCCATCTCGGCGCTGGCCGCATGGCCCTGGCGCAGCACGACCACGGCCATGGGCTGCTCGCCGAAGTCGGGCTCGGGCACGCCGACCACGGCCACCTCCTGCACGGCCGGGTGCGTGGCCAGCGCGTTCTCTATCTCCTGCGGATAGAGGTTGACGCCGCCCGAAAGGATGAGGTCGGCCCGCCGGTCGCTGAGGAAGAGGTAGCCCTCCTCGTCCACATGGCCCAGGTCGCCATAGGTGGCCCAGCCACGCTCGTCGATGGCCTCGCGGGTCTTGGCGGGGTCGTTGAGATAGGCGAAGGGCGCCACGTCCGAGAAGAACACGCGGCCGATCTGGCCCGCAGGCAGCTCCTGCCCGTCGTCACCCACGATGCGCAGCCTCCCGTAGCTGGCGCGGCCCACGGAGCCTGGACGCCGGCGCCATTCGGCGGAGTTGATCAGGGTGATGCCGCAGCCTTCGGAGCCTGCGTAGTACTCCAGCAGGATGTCGCCCCACCAGTCCAGCAGCGCCTGCTTGACGGCCACCGGGCAGGGCGCGGCCGCATGGATGGCGCAGCGGTGGCTGGACAGGTCATAGCCGTGCCGCACCTCCTCGGGCAGCTGCAGCAGGCGGCCCAGCATGGTCGGCACCCACTGGCTGTGGGTGATGCGGTAGCGCTCGATCATCGCCAGCGCCTGCTGTGCGTCGAAGCGCGCCGTGATCACCACCGCGCCGCCGCCGTCCAGCGTGCGCAGGCAGTAGCGCAGCGGTGCTGCGTGGTACAGCGGCGCGGGCGAGAGGTAGACCGCGTCGGCATCAAAGCCCATGTTGCGCTGCCAGGCCAGGAATTCGGGGTCGGCCTGCGTGCGGTAGAGCGCCGCCGGCAGCGCCTTCTTGATGCCCTTGGGCCGGCCCGTGGTGCCGGAGGAATACAGCAGGTCGCGCCCCAGCGGGCGGCCTGACAGGTCGATGGGCGCGGGCGCCTGCGCACGCCAGGCGGCCAGGGCATCGG
The DNA here is from genome assembly GCF_001682645.1 of Delftia sp. JD2. Lineage (NCBI taxonomy): Bacteria > Pseudomonadati > Pseudomonadota > Betaproteobacteria > Burkholderiales > Comamonadaceae > Delftia > Delftia sp. JD2. Next base: position 41,230 of record NZ_LFJT01000054.1, on the reverse strand, counting down.
CCAGCGACGGCAGGCCCGTGGATGCGCAGTCTCCGTCCACCGAATGCACGGTCGCGGCCAGCGCGGCCGGCAGCTGCGCCGCCGGGGCGGCGGAGGCAAAGACATGGCGCGCCCCGCTGTCGCCCAGGATGTAGGCCACCTCGGGCGCCGTCAGGTGGGTGCTGATGACCACCGCGTACAGGCCCGCCAGGCGCGCGGCCAGCACCAGCTCCAGGATCTCCACGCGGTTTTCCATCAGCACGGCCACCGTGTCGCCGGCCGCAAGGCCCTGCCCGGCCATCCACTGCGCCACCTCGCGCGAGCGCTGCGCCAGCGCGCCCGCCGTGTGCTGCTGGCCGCTGTCGCCCATGGTCAGCGCAACGCGGTCGGGCCGGGCATCGGCCCAGCTGTGAAAGTCATGCACGCCTGTCTCCTTTGCTTTTTTGAATCCGCCGTCTCGAATTCATCGGGTTTTCAGCAAGTATTTTTGTTTACGCTCGGTTTTTCATCCGGGAAAACGCTTTGTTCAATGCAAATTTCGAGACTTATCATTCATTTCATGAACCTCCAGTCTCATTAAATCCGCATGAACACTCCTGTCATCGTCGATGCCATCCGCAGTCCCATGGCCCGGGCCAAGCCCGATGGCGCCCTGGCCCAGCTCCACCCCGTCGATCTGCTCAGCCAGGTGCTGGAGCAGCTCGTGCAGCGCAACCGCATCGACCCCGGCGCGGTGGACGATGTGATCACCGGCTGCGTGAGCCAGGCCGGCGAGCAGGCCGGCACGCCGGGCCGCCTGGCCTGGCTGGCCGCAGGCCTGCCGGCCCATGTGCCGTCCACCACCATCGACCGCAAGTGCGGCTCCAGCCAGCAGGCGGTGCACTTTGCCGTGCAGGCCATCATGTCGGGCACGCAGGACATGGTGATCGCCTGCGGCGTGGAGTCCATGAGCCGCGTGCCCATGGGCAGCTCGCGCATGGGGCAGAACACCACGGGCGCGCGCTTCGATGCGCGCTTCGCGCCGGGGCTGGTGGGCCAGGGCGTGTCGGCCGACCTCGTGGCCGCGCGCTGGGGCCTGGGCCGCGAGGAACTGGATGCCTATGCCGCGCGATCGCACCAGCGCGCCCATGCGGCCCAGTCGGCCGGGCACTTCGAGCGCGAGATCGTGGGCATCACCACGCCTGCCGGCCTCTTCACGGCCGACGAGACCATCCGCCCGGGCACCACGGCGCAGAAGCTGGGCGCGCTCAAGGCCGTGTTCCAGAACGACGAGCTGTCGGCGCGCTTTCCGCAGATCCGCTGGCACACCACGGCGGGCAATGCCTCGCAGATGACCGACGGCGCCAGCGCCATGCTGCTGATGAGCGAGAAGCGCGCCCAGCAACTGGGCCTGCGCCCGCGTGCGCGCTTCGTGGCGCTGGACGTGGTGGGCGACGATCCGCTGTACATGCTCACGGCCCCCATTCCCGCCACGCGGCGCGTGCTGGCCAAGGCCGGCATGCGGCTGGAGCAGATGGACCACTGCGAGATCAACGAGGCCTTCGCCTCCGTGCCGCTGGCCTGGCTGAAAGAGCTGAGGGAACTGGGCGCCGACCCCGAGCGGCTGAACCCGCGCGGCGGCGCCATCGCCCTGGGGCATCCGCTGGGCGCCTCGGGCATCCGTCTGATGACCACCATGCTGCACGCGCTGGAGGACAGCGGCGCGCGCTACGGCCTGCAATCCATGTGCGAGGCCGGCGGCATGGCCAACGCCACCATCATCGAACGCCTGTGAGCCAGGCACGGGAGACACATCCATGCAACTGCAAGAGAACATGACGGCCCTGGTGACGGGCGGCGTATCGGGCCTGGGCGAGGCATCGGCCCAGGCGCTGCTGGAACGCGGCCTGAACGTGGTGGTGGTGGACCTGAACGAGGACCGCGGCGCGGCCATGGTGGACGCCGCCCGCCAGCGCCACGGCAGCCGCCTGCGCTTCGTGAAGGCCGACGTGGCCGAGGCCGACCAGATGGCCGCCGCCATTGCGGCCGCCGAGGACTTCGGCGAGTTCCGCGCCCTGGTGCACTGCGCGGGCGTGGGCGGGCCGCTGCGGCTGGTGGAGAAAGACGGCAGCCCGGGCTCGCTGGACAAGTACACGGGCATCGTGCGCGTGAACCTGATCGGCACCTTCAACACGCTGCGCCTGGCCGCCGCCAGCATGGCGCGCAACGAGCCCGTGCAAGGCGAGCGCGGCGCCTGCGTGCTCACGGCCTCAGTGGCGGGCTACGAGGGGCAGATCGGCCAGATTCCCTATGCGTCGGCCAAGGCCGGCATCATCGGCATGACCATCGTCGCCGCGCGCGACCTGGCCACGCGCATGATCCGCGTGTGCACCATTGCGCCGGGCCTGTTCGACACGCCCATCCTGGCCAAGCTGCCCGACAACATCCGCCAGTCGCTGGCCGCCTCCGTGCCCAACCCCGCACGCCTGGGCCACCCGTCCGAGTACGCGCTGACCGCGCTGCACATTCTTGAAAATCCCATGCTCAATGGCGAGACGATTCGCCTGGACGGCGCCATCCGCATGAGTCCTCGCTGAGAAGCGCCCTGGCCCAGCACACGCGCGGAGAAGAAACACCATGTTCAAACGCCTCACGCTGGCGGCTGCCGCCTGGCTGTGCGCCACGGCCGCCATTGCAGCCGACGCCTGGCCCACCCGGCCCATCACCCTGGTCGTGCCGGGCGCGGCCGGGGGCTCCACCGACATTCCCGCGCGGCTGCTGGCGCTCAAGCTGGGCGAGCGGCTGGGGCAGCCCGTCATCGTGGACAACAGGCCGGGCGCGGGCGGCTCCATCGGTGCCAGCCAGGTGGCACGCGCACAGCCGGACGGCTATACGGTGCTGGTGGGCAACACGGGCTCCAACGCCATCAACTACACGGCCTACAAGAAGCTGCCCTACAGGCCCGAGGACTTCGTGGCGCTGACGGACATGATCTCGTTTTCCAACGTGCTGGTCGTGCCGCAGGCATCGCCGGTGCGCTCGCTGGAGGACCTGCTCAAGGCCGCGCGGCAGGCGCCGGGCAAGTTGTCGTTCTCCTCGGCCGGCGTGGGCCAGACCACGCACCTCATGGGCGAGCTGCTGCGCGAGCGCACAGGCGTGGACGTGGTGCATGTGCCCTACCGCGGCTCGGCACCGGCGACGGCGGCCATCGTCTCGGGAGAGACGCAGTTCATGTTCGACAACCTCACGGCCTCGCTGGTGCACATCAAGGCGGGCAAGCTGCATCCCATCGCCGTGACGGGCGCGCAGCGCGAGCCCGAGCTGCCCAACGTGCCCACCACCACCGAGCTGGGCCTGCAGGACTTCGACAAGGTCGGCTGGATGGGTTTCTTCCTGCCCGCGCAGACGCCGCCCGCCGTGGTGCGCAAGCTCACCGACGGCCTGGTCGCCGTGCTCCGGGACCCCGAGGTGGCGCGCCGCTACCGCGAGCTCGGCGGCCGCCCGGGCGGCATGCCGCAGGCGCAGTTCACCCAGCTGGTGGACAACGACCGCAAGAGCTGGGGCGCGCTGATCACCAGCCGCCAACTGCAACTCGACTGAACCGATTTCGACGGAGACGCCATGAAGGTGCTGGACAGCGTGCGCGTGCTGGAGATTGGCGGCATCGGCCCGGGGCCGTTCTGCGCCATGCATCTGGCGGACCTGGGAGCCGATGTGGTGTCCATCGTGCGGCCCGAGGCGGAACCCGCCGCCACCTCAGCCGCCTCAGCCGCCTCCGCGCTGTCGCGCGGCAAGCGCTCGGTGTTCGCCGATCTCAAGTCAACCGAAGGGCGTGACCTGGTGCTGGCCCTGGTGCGCGATGCCGATGCGCTGATCGAGGGCATGCGGCCCGGCGCCATGGAGCGCCTGGGCCTGGGACCCGAGGCCTGCCAGGCCCTCAACCCGCGCCTGGTCTATGGCCGCATGACGGGCTGGGGCCAGGACGGCCCGCTGGCCCAGGCAGCCGGCCACGACAACAACTATGCGGCCGTCTCGGGCGCGCTGTGGGGGTGCGCGCCGGCCGATGCCCGGCCGGTCTCGCCGTTTGCCACGCTGGGCGACATCGGCGGCGGCGCCATGTACCTGATGACGGGGCTGCTGGCCGGCATCGTGCAGGCGCGCGCCACGGGGCGCGGCACGGTGGTGGACGCGGCCATCGTCGATGGTGCGGCGCACATGCTCAACCTCATGCTGCACGCGCGCCAGCGCGGGCTGGTGGCCGACGAGCGCGGCCACAGCATCCACGACAGTGCACCGTTCTACGAAACCTATGCCTGTGCCGATGGCGGCTTCATCACCGTGGGAGCCATCGAGCCGCAGTTCCACGCCCTGCTGCTGGACAGGCTGGGCCTGGCCGGTGCCGCAGCGTTCCAGGGCCCCCAGTGGGACCGCGCCGCCTGGCCCGCGCGGCGCGCGCAGCTGCAGACGCTGTTCGCCTCCCGGCCCCGCGCGTACTGGCAGCAATTGATGGAGGGCAGCGATGCCTGCTTCGGCGCCGTGCTCAGCCCTGTGGAAGCCGCCAGCCACCCGCACCTGCAGGCGCGTGGCGTCTATCTGCAGCCCGAAGGCGGCGCCCTGCAGGCCAGCCCCGCGCCGCGCTTTGACGGCCAGGCCTATGCGCCGGGTCCTGCAAATGCTGCAGGCTCAGACACCGCCAGCGTGCGGGAGAAGGTGAGCGCAGGGCGCGCGCAGGAAGTCTGGCGCAGCGCCCGCTGATTCACGAGAGGCTGGAGGCGCCCAGCATGCCTTCGACCAGGCGCACCAGCGTGATCAGGCGCGGCCCGGCATCGCTTTCCAGCGCGCGGCTTTGCGGGCTGTAGATGGGCAGGGAGACCGAGAACACCCAGTACTCGCCGTCCTGGGCCGTGGACATGGGCACGGCAATGGACTGGATCTCGCGGTGCAGGTCGCCGTGGCTGCGGCAAAAGCCGTGCTCGGCCAGGTCGCGCCTCGCATCGTCGAGCCGCTCGCGCAGTTGCTGGCCGCGTGCGGGATCGTCGGCCTGCAGTTCCGCGATGAAGGCCTCGCGCTCGGCCTCGGGCAGGCTCAGCAGGTAGGCGCGGCCCGTGGCGGTGCGCGACAGCGAGATGTGCACGCCGATCTCGGGCAGGAAGACCTTGTTGGTCAGGCCGTTGGCCAGCTCCACCAGGCACAGCTGGCGGCCGTGCCCCACGGCCAGCTGGATCTGGCCTTCCAGATGGTTGGCCAGCTCCTGCATGTGCGGCCGCGCGAACTGGCGCATGTGCATGCGCGCCAGCACGGGCGAGGACAGGTTCAGCAGCCCCACGCCCGGCACGTACTTGGACAGGCGCTCGGAGTAGCGCATCAGGTTCAGTTCGCACAGGGTGTCGATCAGGCGGAACAGCGTGGGCTTGGGCAGGCCCGTCATGTCCATCAGTTCACGGGCGCTGAGTTCCTGGTGCTTGTTGGAAAAGCACTGGAGCACGGAGATGCCGCGCACCAGGGCGGCCACCAGCTTGCCACTGTCTTCTGTGTTCATGAATGGTTTTCGGCACTGCTAAAGATGAAACGATTGTCTCAATTTTCCGGCTGCCAAGCGGCAAATCCACCGGCCTTGCCGCAGTGCAAACCCTGGCGCCACCGCCGGCCGGCGCAAGCGGCAAGTCCTGGCACGGCACAATTGCCGCATCCGGCTGGCGTTGCGCGCCAGCCACTCACTTTCCAGAGCCTGCCGTGTCCGAACCGTCCTTCGCCGTCCCGCCTACCGAGCCGCCAGACTACGACGCCTTTTTGCGCGCCCATGTGCTGAGCCAGCCCCTGAGCATCCAGCGCTATGACCGGGAAGACGAAACCATCTGGGTCAAGCGCGCGGGCGCCAGCAATCCGGCATGGCGCTATCGCGCGCTGGCCCTGCTCGCCTTGTGCCTGCGCCTGCCCGTGCTGCGGCCCGTGCCCAATCCCGGCGGCCACGAAGCCATCCGCACCGAGGTGCGCCGCCTGCGCCAGCTCGCGCAGCGCGGCCTGCGCGTGCCTGCCGTGCTGGCCGAGTGCGAGGACGGCTTTGCCATGCGCCACCTGGGCAGCCCCGGCGTGGAGGCGCCCTCGCTGGGCAATGCCATGGAAGCCGCCCTGCCCCGGGGGGATGGCAGCACGCTGGCGCTGTGGCTGCAGGGCCTGCAGACCCTGCAGCAGGTGCATGGCAGCGGCGACTGCCTGAGCCAGGCCTTTGCGCGCAACATGGTCTGCTGTGCCGATGGCGTGATCGGCTTCATCGACTTCGAGGACGACCCCGCCGCCCACCTGCCCCTGGCGCTGTGCCGCGTGCGCGATGCCCTGTGCTACGCCCACTCCACGGCCTGGATACTGGAGCAGGCCGGCGCCATGCCGGCCGCGCGCACGGCCTGGCGGGATTTCGTGCAGTCCATGGAGCCCGAAACCCGCGCCCTGATGGCGCGCACCGTGAAACAGCTGGCCTGGGTGCGCCGCCTGCCCGAAAGCCGCCGCCTGGGCCGCGACATGCAGCGCGTGCGCATGGCCTACACGCTGGTGACGCCGTAGCGGCAGCGGGCTGCAGGCCTCAGCCGGGCCTCAGCCGGGCAGGTGGCCCAGCGAGGCGCTGACGCGCGCCGCTTCGGCGCGCAGGGCCCGGGCCACCGCGCCCTGCGGGTCCGGGTCGAAGCCGCCGCTGGCGCCCAGCGCGCACAGCACGCCCACCACATGGCCCGTGTAGTCTTGCAGCGGCGCCGCCACGGCGCTGATGCCCGGCAGGTTGACGTCGCGCACCGAGGCGCAGCCCGCAGCGCGGATCTCGCGGCGCAGCGTGCCCAGCGGGTCCGCGCCATCGAGCAGCGCGCGCCGCGCGGCCGGCGCCTCGGCCAGCTCCCGGGCCAGCAGCGCATCCACGCGGGCATCGTCGTCCATGAAGGCGAAGAAGGCGCGCCCCGTGGCCGACCACAGCAGCGACATCACCGAGCCCACGCGCACATTGACGGTGACCGGCAGGCCCGGCTCCTCGAAGCGCACGATGGTCGGCCCCAGGTTGCCCATCACAGCCACGAAGCTGGTGACCTGCAAGGCCTCGCGCAGGTGCAATAGGGCCGGCTCGGCCAGGCGGATGGGGTCGGACTGCCGCATGGCGGCCAGGCCCACGCGCATGGCCTCGGCCGCCAGCGCGTACTGCGTGCCGCCACGGTCCTGCTCCACCAGCCCCTCGGCCATCAGGCTGGCCAGGTAGCGGTGGACCTTGGCCGGGCTTTCCTCCACCGCGCCCGCGATGGCTGTGAGGCTGGCGCGTCCGCCCAGCGTGGCCAGGGCCTTGAGCACGGCCAGGCAGGTCTCGGCGGCCTGCACGCGCTGGCGCCTTTCGCGCGGCGGCGCGGGCTCGTCAATCTCGGAGGCAACAGTGGAAGTCATGGCGGCAGGGCGGGTCTGGAAAGGCCTGTTTTAAGGGCTGGCGGGGCATTGTGCCGCAGCTTGCGGGTAATCCCGGGCGGTGTTTTTACGCAATGCGTAGAAAAATTACGCAAAACAAGATTCCATGGATTCCACCCAGGCCTCACCGGAGACAAGCCCCATGCACAAGCGCCTTTTCCTCACCACACTGGCCGCAGGCCTGCTATCGGCCACCGCCCTGCCCGGCGCGCTGGCCCAGGACGGATTCCCCAGCAGGAACGTGCGCTGGATCGTTCCCTACGCGGCCGGCGGCGGCTCGGACTTCCTGGCCCGCACCATAGGCCAGGCCTGGGGCGGCCAGGTGCACCAGCCCATCGTGGTGGACAACCGCCCGGGCGGCAACACGGCCATAGGCGCCTCGGAAACCGCGCGCGCCGCCGCCGATGGCTACACCGTGCTGTCGGCCGACAACGGCACCCTGGTCTTCAATCCCGTGCTCTACAAGAGCCTCAGCTACAACCCCGCCAGGGACCTTGCGCCGGTCACGCTGATGGGCCGCTTCCCGATGATCCTGGTGGCCGGCCCCGGCATGGCAGCGGCCACGGCCAAAGACTTCCTGGCCCAGGCGCGCACCAGCAAGGACGGCGTGAACTACGCCTCGGCCGGTGCCGGCAGCCCGCACCACCTGGCCATGGAACTGCTCAGGGTGGAGGCCGGCCTGAAGCTGGTGCACGCCCCCTACAAGGGCGCGGCACCGGCCCTGGGCGACGTGGCGGGCGGCCAGGTGCCCGTGATGATGGTGGACCTGGCCGCGGGCGCAGGCTTCATCAAGGGCGGCAAGGTCCGCCCGCTGGCCGTGGCCAACGCCACGCGCCTGCCCCAGTTGCCCGACGTGCCCACCTTCGCCGAGCTGGGCCTGCCCAAGGTGCAGGCCGCCGCCCTGGTGGGACTGGTGGCGCCCGCCAGGACCCCGGCCCCGGTCATCGCGGCCCTGCACAGGCAGGTCGTGGCCGCGATCAACGAGCCCGCCGTGCGCCAGAAGCTCGTGGATTTCGGCGTGGAGCCCGTGGGCAACACGCCCGAGCAGTTCGCCGCGCTGCTGGCCAGCGAAAGCACGCGCTGGCACCAGCTGATCCGCGACCAGAACATCACTTTGGATTGACCCTCCGCGCCTGCCTGCGAACCTGCCATGACTGCCTCCGCCGCCCCCGACACCGCCCCGTCCGCCTTTGCGTCCGGCTCTGCGCCAGCCTCCGTGCGCTGCCCCTTCGACCACCGCCAGCCCAGCGGCCAGACCGGCCCCACGGGCTGCCCCGTCAGCGCGGGTGCCGCGGCCTTCGACCCGTTCAGCGACGGCTACCAGCAGGACCCGCCCGAATATGTGCGCTGGGCGCGCGAGCAGGAGCCGGTGTTCTACAGCCCGCAACTGGGCTACTGGGTGGTCACGCGCTTCGACGACATCAAGGCGGTGTTCCGCGACAACATCGCCTTCAGTCCCTCGATCGCGCTGGAGAAGATCACGCCCACGGGCGAGGAGGCCAATGCCGTGCTGGCCTCCTACGGCTTCGCGCTGAACCGCACCCTGGTCAACGAGGACGAGCCCGCCCACATGCCGCGCCGCCGCGCGCTGATGGACCCGTTCACGCCCGAGGAGCTGCGCCACCACGAGCCCATGGTGCGCGAGCTGGCGCGCGCCTATGTGGACCGCTTCATCGACGACGGCCGCGCCGACCTTGTGGACCAGATGCTGTGGGAGGTGCCGCTGACCGTGGCCCTGCACTTTCTCGGCGTGCCCGAGGAGGACATGGACCGGCTGCGCGAGTACTCCATCGCCCACACCGTCAACACCTGGGGCCGGCCCCGGCCAGAGCAGCAGGTGGCCGTGGCCCATGCGGTGGGCAACTTCTGGCAGCTGGCCGGCAAGGTGCTGGCCAAGATGCGCGAGAACCCCGATGCGCCGGGCTGGATGCAATACGGCATACGCAAGCAAAAGGAGCTTCCCGAGGTCGTCACCGACTCCTACCTGCACTCCATGATGATGGCCGGCATCGTGGCCGCGCACGAGACCACGGCCAATGCCACGGCCAACGCCGTCAAGCTGCTGCTGCAGCATCCCGGCGCCTGGAAGCAGATCTGCGAGAACCCCGCGCTGATCCCCAATGCCGTGGAGGAATGCCTGCGCCACAACGGCTCGGTGGCCGCCTGGCGGCGCCTGGCCACGCGCGACGTGGTGATCGGCGGCGTGGCCGTGCCGGCGGGCTCGAAGCTGCTCATCGTGACCTCGTCGGCCAACCACGACGAGCGGCATTTCGCCGATGCCGACTTCTTCGACATCCACCGCGACAACGCCGGCGACCACCTGACCTTCGGCTATGGCTCGCACCAGTGCATGGGCAAGAACCTGGCGCGCATGGAGATGCAGATCTTCCTGGAGGAGTTCACGCGCCGCCTTCCCCACATGCGGCTGGCCGAGCAGCGGTTCACCTACGTGCCCAACACCTCGTTCCGGGGCCCCGAGCACCTGTGGGTGGAATGGGACCCGGCCCTCAACCCCGAGCGCGCCCGTCCCGCCCTGCTGCAGGCGCGCCAGCCCGTGCGCATTGGCGAAGCCCTGCAGGGCGGCGCCAGCCGGCCCATGGTCGTGGCCGAGGCCGAGGCCGCCGCCGAAGGCGTGCTGCGCCTGCGCCTGAAGGCCGCCGATGGACATGCCCTGCCGCGCTGGACGCCGGGCTCGCACATCGACCTGCAATGCGGCGACACGGGCCTGTCACGCCAGTACTCGCTGTGCGGCGACCCGCAGGACACCGGCAGCTACCAGATTGCCGTGCTGCGCGAGGCCAACGGCCGTGGCGGCTCGGCCTGGGTGCATGAGCATCTGCACCGCGGCGCCAAAGTACAGGTGCGGGGCCCGCGCAACCATTTCCCGCTGGACGAAGGCGCCAGCCACCTGATCCTGGTGGCCGGCGGCATCGGCATCACGCCCATCTCGGCCATGGCACGGCGCGCCAGGGCGCTGGGCCTGTCCTATGAAATCCACTACAGCGGCCGGCGCCGCGCGGGCATGGCGCTGCTGGCGCCGCTGCTGGCCGAGCATGGCGCCAGACTGCATCTGTACGTGGCGGAGGAAGGCCGGCGCGCCGACTACGCCGCCTTGCTGGCCACGCCGCGCGCCGGAGCCCGCATCCATGCCTGCGGACCGGCGCGCCTGCTGGACGGCCTGGAGGCCGCCAGCCGCCACTGGCCCGAGGACAGCCTGCGCGTGGAGCATTTCGTCTCCACCGTGGGGGCGCTGGACCCTGCCAGGGAGCAGGGCTTCGAGGTGGAACTGCGCGCCTCGGGCCTTGTGCTGCAGGTGCGCAACGACCAGACGCTGCTGGACGCCCTGCACAGCGCGAAGATCGAAGTGCAAAGCGACTGCCGGGAAGGGCTGTGCGGGTCCTGCGAAGTGCCTGTGCTCGACGGCGAGGTGGACCACCGCGACATGGTGCTCACGCGCGGCGAGCGCGCGGCCTGCACCAAGATGATGAGCTGCTGCTCGCGCGCCAGGAGCGGCAGGCTGGTGCTGGGCCTGTAGCCAGGGCTACAGGGCAGCCCGGCGCCCAGAAACACAAAAGCCCCAAGGCCATCATCGGCAATGGGGCGATCGCATCGGTGGGCGCGCTTCGGGGCGCACCTGCCTCCAACCGGATTACTGGTTGGCGATTTCGAGCTCGGCGTTGCGGGCTTGCTGGATGAAATCGATCAGGGAATAGATTGCTTGGCGCATGGTGAACTTCCTTACTGAGACGCTCAACAATCACTGGCGGCATGCATCTCAAGTGCCGCGAATGCCGGGAAAACCCTCTAAGCGTTTACCCTAGGTCTAAGTATAAACCACTAGATCCACCCATGCAAAGGCACAGTTGTAAGCGCACGTCAAGATTCCGCAGAGGAGCCCAACTGCGTCCCAATGTCAGGCATGGGATGATTCAGGCTTATGACCGCGCCTTCCGTTTCTCTCGCACCCTGGCACATAGAGCCGCTGAACCCGGCCGAGGCGCCGTGGCCGCTGCTGCTGTCGGCGGATCCGTCGCGGGAGAAGGTGCGCGGCTATCTGGCGGGCTCCACCTGTTTTGCCGCGCGCGAGTCCTTCCAGCGCGAAGGCCAGCCGCCGCGTCCCGGCGGGCGCGGCGAGGTATTGGGCATGTGCGTGCTGGTGCCGCTGCGCGCCAGCGGCGACGAGGCCTCAGGCCCACCCGCCTGGGAGCTGATGAACATCGCGGTCGCGGAATCGCTGCACCACCGGGGCCTGGGCAGCGCCCTGCTGCGGCGCGCCATCGAATGGGCGCGCTCCCAGCGAGCGCCGCGCATCGAGGTCGGCACAGGCAGCTTCGGCGACCAGCTGGTCTTCTACCAGCGCGCGGGTTTTCGCGTGACGGGCATAGACCGGGATTTCTTCCTCAGGCACTACACCACCCAGCTGTGGGAGCGCGGCGTGCAGCATCGCGACATGCTGCGCCTGACGCTGGAGCTGGGCACGGGCCGCTGAGGGCCTCGCGGGCGAGGTGAATCACGGGGAGTGAGGGCATGGCGTGATAATTGAGACGCATTCCCATCCCATCACCTGTCCCGCCGCATGCCCGCCCATCCCCTGCCGCCACCTCCCGTCGCCGTGCTCTACGCAGACCACCATGGCTGGCTGCAAGGCTGGCTGCGCCGCAAGCTGGGCGACACCGCACAGGCGCAGGACCTGACGCACGACACCTTCGTGCAACTGCTCACCACCCGCCACCTTCCACCGCTGGACAACCCGCGCGCCTACCTGACCACCATGGCCAAGCGCACGCTGTTCTCCTTCTGGCGCAGGCGCGACCTGGAGCAGGCCTACCTGGAGGCGCTGGCGGCCCAGCCCGCCATGCACCAGCCCTCGGAAGAGGAACGCTATGCCATCGTGCAGGCGCTGCAGGCCGTGGACCGCGTGCTGCAGTCGCTGCCACCCACCACGCGCCGCGTGCTGCTGCTCAACCAATTGCACGACATGCCCTACCGGGAGATCGCGCTGCGCCTGGGCATTGCCGAGATCACCGTGCGGCGCCACATGGGCCGCGCCATAGCCGCCTGCTGCGCACTGGACTGCGCAACGGCGCTGCCGCAATGAGTGCCACCTCGGCCGCCGCCCTGCGCCAGCAGGCCATCGCCTGGCTGGTGGAGTCGCGCTCGGGAGCCATGACCGAGCACCAGCGCAAGGCCCTGGACCGTTGGCGACAGGCCGACCCGGCCCACGAAGCCGCGTGGTCCCAGGTGAGCGGCTCGCTGGAGCGCGTGCTCCAACCGCTGGCGCCCCACACCTCCAGCCATGCGTCAGCCGATGCAGCGCTGAGCGCACTGCTGCAGCCCGACCGCCGCCGCAGGCGCATTGCGGGCGGCGCACTGGCCTTTGCGGGCGCGGCCCTGGGAGGCCTGGTGGCCCACCGATTCACGCCGCTGCCCGGCCTGCTGGCCGATGCCCATACCGCCACGGCCGAGCGGCGCAGCCTGGAGTTGGCCGACGGCAGCCGGCTGCTGCTGGACGCGCGCAGCGCCATCGATATCGACCTGGGCGCCGACCGCCGCCGCGTGCATCTGCGCCAGGGCGCGCTGATCGCGCAGGTGTCGGCCGGCAGCCCCTTCACCGTGCAGACCCGGCATGGCCAGGCCCAGGTGCCGGCAGCGCACGGCGCGCGCTTCATGGTGCGCCTGCAGGAAGAGCGCACGCAGGTGGCCGCGCTCGCGCAGGACGTGGACTTGCACACACGGCTGGGCGCACAGTCCCCGCTGCAGGCCGGCGCCAGCGCCTGGATGGACGGGGCCGCCATTTCCGAGGCCCTGGCGCGCGCCGAGGCGGCAGCGGCCTGGCAAAGCGGCATGCTGGCCGTGGACGATTGGCCGCTGGACTCGGTGGTCGATGCCCTGCGGCCTTACCGGACCGGCCTGTTGCGCATCGCCCCTGCCGCCTCCCGGCTGCGCGTGCTGGGCACCTTTGCGCTGGACGATACCGACCGTGCGCTGCAGGCGCTGGCCAGCAGCCTGCCCATCCGCGTGACGCGCTATCGCGGCGGCTGGCTGACGCTGATCGATGCGGCCTGAGGCCCGGTCAACGCGGGGCTCCAAAAAAAAACTGCGCCAGGGGTGATCACATCCCGCCCGCTCGCGCGACATGTCCTGTGTCATCCCCCATTCTCCGGAGTCCACAAGCATGTCCCGCTCTCTTTTCGCATGGCGCCCCGTGGCCCATGCCGCAGCCCTGGCCGCCCTCATCGCCACCCTGCCCCTCCAGGCCCAGACCACCCAGGAGGCCGCGGTAGCCTCCGGCGCCGAAGCCGCCCAGCGCCAACGCTATGACCTGCCAGCCGGGCCACTGGCCCGGACGCTGCTGGCCATTGGCCAGCACAGCGGCCGCACGCTGTCGCTGGACCCCGCCCTGGCCTCGGGCAAGCAGGCGCCGGCGATCCAGGGCAGCTACACGGCGGAGCAGGCGCTGCAGGCCGCGCTGGCCGGCAGCGGCCTGGTGCTCACGCGCGATGCCCAGGGCGTGCTCGGCGTGCGGCCAGCGCCCCAGGCCAGCGCCCTGCCTGCGTCGGCAGCGCCTTTGCCGGAGCAAGGCGTCAGCCTGGCCACGGTGACCGTGTCCGGCAAGGCCCCGGGCTCGACCACGGAGGGCACGGACTCCTACACCACGGCATCGTCCAGCAGCTCCACGCGCCTGAACCTGGCTCCCCAGGAGACGCCCCAGGCGCTGACCGTGATGACGCGCCAGCGGCTGGAGGATCTGGGCACCACGCGGCTCAGCGACATGCTGGAGGCCGCGCCTGGCATCATCGTCACGCGCGACGGCCTGGGTGCCGAAAGCGACGGCTACTGGTCGCGGGGTTTCGAGATCCAGAACTACGAGATCGATGGCGTGCCCACGGCTGCGGGCCTGAACCAGTACACCCAGCACATGGCCATGTACGACCGCGTGGAGATCGTGCGCGGCGCCACGGGCCTCATCAGCGGCATGGGCAACCCCTCGGCCACCATCAACCTGATCCGCAAGCGCCCCACGGCCAGACCCCAGACGCAACTCAATGTCGATGCCGGCAGCTGGGGACGCCGAGGCGCGGGCCTGGACATCTCCCGCCCGCTGAACCAGGACGGCTCGGCCCGCGCGCGCCTGGTTGCGGACTACCAATCGGGCGATGCCTGGCTGGAGCGCTACCACCAGGACTCGCGCCTGCTGTACGGCATCGCCGAGGTCGATCTCGACGACCGGACCCTGTGGACCGTGGGCTTCAGCTACCTGCGCAACGATGTGGATGCGCCGATGCGCTCGGGCCTGCCGTCGCGGTTTCCGGACGGCAGTGCCACCCGGCTGCCCCGCGCCCTGAACGGATCGCCGAACTGGTCGTACAACAACCATGAGCAAAGCGGCTTCTTCACCTCCATCGAGCGCGAGCTGAGCGGCGGCTGGACCGGCAAGGTCGAGTACGCCTACGGCCAGGACCGCTACGACTCGGTCTACACCTACCTCAACGGCACGCTGCAGGCCGATGGCAGCGGCACCAGCCTGCTGCCCGTGCGCTTTCAGGGCCAGCCGCGCCAGCACAACCTCGACATGTACCTGACCGGCCCGCTCAAACTGTTCGGCCGCGAGCACGAGTTGATCGCCGGCCTGACGCTGTCGCGCTTCGAGGACAAGGGACCCACCTCCGGCAGCTGGCTCTACGACTACTCCGACTCGGCCGCAGGCCGCATAGACAACCTGTTCACCTATGACGGCAGCAATCCCGTGCCCGACTTCGCGGCCAGCGGCCGGTTCTCCACCAAGGAGCACCAGTACGCAGGCTATCTGACCGGACGTTTCCGCATCTCCGAGCCGCTGCGCCTGATCCTGGGCAGCCGCCAGATCTACTGGGGGCGCGATACCGCCAGCACGCCCGACACCGGAGAGGCCACCACCACCCGCGCCCGGGAGAACGGCGCCTTCATCCCCTACGTGGGCGCCGTCTACGACATGACGCCTCAGTGGGCGCTGTACGCCAGCTACACCAAGATCTTCAATCCCCAGGCCTCCTGGGTGCGCGATGAGAACAATGCGACGCTGGCGCCCATGGAAGGCCGGGGACTGGAGGTCGGCATCAAGGGCAGGCACCTGGACGGCAAGCTCAACTCCAGCCTGGCCCTGTTCAACCTCAAGCAGGACAACCTGGCGGTGTGGCAGGCGCAATTTCCGGGCAGCAATGTCTACAAGGCCGAGCAGAACACCACCTCCCAGGGGCTGGAGATGGAACTGAGCGGTGAGCTGGCGCCGGGCTGGCAGGTCTCTGCCGGCTATGCCAACACCCTGACCACGAATGCAGAGGGCCAGCGCATCAACACCATGCTGCCGCGCAACAGCGTCAAGCTCTTCAGCAGCTACCGCCTGGGCGGCGCACTACAGGGGCTGACACTGGGCGGCGGGGTGAACTGGCAAAGCGAGGTAGGCGACGCCACGGTGCGGCAGGCCAGCTATGCCGTGGTGAACCTGATGGCACGCTATGACATCGACCGGCACTGGAGTGCGTCGGTGCACCTGAACAACGCCCTGGACCGCAAGTACTTCAGCTACGCGGGCTACTACAGCCACTACGGCACGCCGCGCAATCTGATGGTGGGCGTCAAATACCGCTTCTGAGCCAGGTTCTGAGCCCGGTCCCCGACCTCCTGCCGGCCTGGCCGGCAGGGGGCGGCCCCGCTCAGTCCGAGGACAGCTTCATCAGCACCAGGCCCGAAACGATGAGCACGGCCGCGCCGATGCGCATGGCGCTGACCTGCTCGCCCAGGACCGTGATGCCGACCAGGAAGGCGCCCACGGCGCCGATGCCGGTCCAGATCGTGTAGGCCGTGCCCAGCGGCAGGCTGCGCATGGCCACGGCCAGCAGGCCAAAGCTGGCGATCATGGTGACGATGGTGATGGCGCTGGGCACCAAGCGCGTGAAGCCGTGCGATTGCTTCATCGAGAACGCCCAGACCACTTCGAGCAGCCCCGCCACCAACAGATAGACCCATGCCATGGAAAACTCCTTGTGGAGCCGGGTCGTCCCGGCGCATGCATGTCCCGATGTGGGGGAGGCCGTCCTCCTGGCAGAAGGGCTTGCGCCTCCTGCATGGCCGCCAGTTTAGGAGAAAGCCTTCAAGCTGGCCGCACCCAGCCTGTTGCCCCATTGCCGCCTGGGTGGTTGCTGCACAACAGCGGCCAGGGCGTCAGGCGGCCAGCGCCTCTTCCTGCTCGGCCAGCAGGATGTTGCCCACGGTGGCGCCCAGGCCGGCCACGCGCTTGCGCAGCTTGAGCACGGCCTTGTCCTTGCTGATCAGCAGCGCCTGGTGCTGGCTGGCCAGGTCCAGGAAATGCTGGTCGTCGGGGTCGGTGCAGGCAAAGCGGATGCGCGGCGCATCGGCCACGTATTCCACCGCTCCGTCAAAGGCCGAGAGCACGCCCTCGACCGTCTTGCCGTAGAAAGCCACGCGCGGCGCGATCTGGCTGTAGTGCAGCACGCGTTCGAGCTCGAGGCGCTGGGCCTGATCGGCAATCCAGCGCATCTGTCCCTGCTCCACCAGTTCGCGGATGGGGGGGACATGCGGATCGTCGAAGATCAGCATGTCAAGGACCACATTGGTATCAAGCACCACGGGCCGAGGCAGGGGACCTTCGTAGCCGTCGTTGCACTGCGGCCAGCGCAGCACGATCTTCATGGCGCGGCGCCCTCTGCCGGGCCTTCGGCGGCCTTTCTGGGCTTGACTGCGCCACGGATCATGTCGAAGCGGAACAGCCGGCATTCGATGGGGCCGTTCCACATGGGCGTGCGGCGCGCCTCTTTCAGGCGCATCTTGCCGGGCAGCTTGAGGTCGGGCGTGAGCATCCAGGCGCTCCAGCCGCTGTAGTTCTTCTTCCAGTGGGTGGCCAGCTGGCTGAAGAATTCCACGCCGTCCTCGGTCTGGGCCGTCTCCCGGCCCGCGCGCTCGACCACTTCCATGCGTTCACCGGCGCTGCGGCCGGCCGAGCCGGCTGCGGCAATGCGCTCGCCATAGGGCGGGTTCAGCAGCATCAGGCCGGGCTGCTCGCAGGGCGGCATGCGCTGCAACGCGTCGCCACCGCGCAGTTGCACGGTCTGGCCCACGCCCGCGCGCTCGGCGTTGCGCTGGGCAAAGTCCACCATGCGGTGGGACACATCGGAGCCATAGATGGCCACGGGGCTGTCGGGCAGGATGGCGGCCTCGGCCTCGTCCAGCATGGCTTCCCACACATGCCTCTGGAAGGGCACCAGCTTCTCGAACGCGAAGCGCCGCAGGATGCCGGCCGGAATGCGGCGTGCAATCTGCGCGGCCTCGATCAGCACCGTGCCGCTGCCGCAGCAGGGGTCGTACAGTGGCTGGGGATCGTCGCCATGCGGGTCCCAGCCCGTGGCGGCGATCATGGCCGCGGCCAGGGTTTCCTTGAGCGGCGCATCGCCCTTGTCCTCGCGCCAGCCGCGCTTGAACAGCGCCTCGCCCGAGGTGTCGATGTAGATGGTGGCCTCGTCGGTCGTCAGGTGCAGGTGCACGCGCACGTCGGGGTGGCGCGTTTCCACGTCGGGGCGCACGCCCTTCCTGTCGCGGAAGCGGTCGGCAATGGCGTCCTTGACGCGCAGCGCCGCGAAGTTGAGGCTGGTCAGCGGGCTGTGCTGGGCCGTGACCTCGATCTTGAAGCTCTCGCGCGGGGAGAACCAGATCTCCCAGGCCACTTCGCTGGCGGCGCGGTACAGGTCGTTCTCGTTGCGGTACAGGGTCTGCGACAGCTGCACCAGCACGCGCTGGGCCAGCCGGCTGTGCAGGTTCAGCAGCAGGGCGTCGCGCCACAGGCCGCGCACCATCACGCCGCCACGGCCCACCATGAGGTCGTGGCCGCTCAGGCCGGTGATCGCGTGGACCTCGTCGGCCAGAAATCCCTCGACGCCGGCGGCGCAGGGCAAAAACAGATGCAGTTGGTTCATAGCTTGGGTGCCGAGCATACGCGCACCGCGATTCCCCGCGCAGGCGCCAGCCGAAACCCGCTTGCCTGCGCTTCGGCCCGGGCCTACAGTGGAAGCAACCGCGAGGGAGAGCACCATGAAGCCTCGAACCACGCCCGTCCACACGGATTTCCTCGGCGCCACGCAGGCCGCACGCCTGGTGGCGCAGGTCGGCGTTGCCGCCTGCCTGGCCGGCCTGGCCGATGCCATCGAGCAAGACTTCGCACGCTGGCCCGATTTCGAGAAATCGGCCCGCATCGCCCACCATTCGCCCGGCGGCGTAATCGAGCTCATGCCCGTGTCCGATGCGCTCGACTACGCCTTCAAGTACGTCAACGGCCACCCGGACAACGCCGATCGGGACCTGCCCACGGTGATGGCCTTCGGCGCCCTGGCCGACGTGGCCACGGGCCTGCCGGTCTTCCTGTCCGACCTGACGCTGGCCACGGCGCTGCGCACCGCCGCCACCTCGGCGCTGGCCGCGCGCCGGCTGGCACGGCCGGGCTGCCGCAGCATGGCGCTGATCGGCGCAGGATCGCAGTCCGAATTCCAGGCCCTGGCCTTCACCCACCTGCTGGGCGTGGAACGGCTGCGCATCTTCGACATCGATGTCCAGGCCATGCGCAAGCTCGTGGACAACCTGGGCCATGCGGGCATCGCGGCCCAGCGCATCACCTGCTGCGCCAGCAGCGCCGAGGCCCTGGAGGGCGCCGACATCGTGACCACGGTGACGGCCGCCAAGCACCGCGCCTGCGTGATCGCCGATGCCGACGTGCGCCCGGGCACCCACATCAACGCAGTCGGCGGCGATTGCCCCGGCAAGACCGAGCTGCCCCTGGCACTGCTGCGGCGCGCGCGCATCTTCGTGGAATTCACGCCCCAAACGCGTGTGGAAGGCGAGCTGCAGCAGTTGCCCGCCGACGCGCCCGTGACCGAGCTGTGGCAGGTCATCAACGGCCAGGCGCCGGGCCGCGGGCATGACACGGAGATCACGCTGTTCGACTCCGTGGGCTTTGCGCTGGAGGACTATTCGGCCCTGCGCTGGTTGCGTGCGCTGGCCCACGACACCGGACTGATGCAGTCGATCGATCTGGTGCCTGCGCTGGCCGACCCCCGCGACCTGTACCGGCTGGTGCGCGAGGCCGGTCAGGCAGAACGCGGCTTTGGCTGACACGGGGACTGCATACCATGGGTCCCATGAGCATGAACACCCATACGACCCCGCAGACCGCACGCGCCCTGAGACTCATAGGCGTGCCCACCGACATCGGCGCCAGCCGCCTGGGCAGCGCCATGGGCCCCGACGCACTGCGCGTGGCCGGCCTGGGCCCGGCGCTGCGCCAGCTGGGCTGCCAGGTGAGGGACATCGGCAATCTGGCAGGCCCGCCCAATCCGCAGACACCGCCCGAGCAGGGGCTGCGCCACCTCGCACCGGCCCGCGCCTGGATGGACGCCGTGCACCAGGCCGTGGGCCAGGCGCTGGACGATGGCGAGCTGCCGCTGATGCTGGGCGGCGACCACAGCCTGGCCATGGGCTCGATCAGTGCCGTGGCTGCCCACTGCCGCCGACGGGGCCGCGCGCTTCGCGTGATCTGGCTGGACGCCCACGCCGACTGCAACACGCCCGATATCTCGCCCAGCGGCAACCTGCACGGCATGCCCGTGGCCAGCCTGTGCGGCCTGGGCCCCGCGGCGCTCACCGCGCTGTCCCAGGGCGGCGATCCGGCGCTGGCAGCCGCCTCGCTGTGCCAGATCGGCCTGCGCAGCGTGGATGACCAGGAAAAGCGCCTGCTGCATTCGCTGGGCGTGGAGGTCTATGACATGCGCGCCATCGACGAGCTGGGCATGCGCGAGGTCATGCGCCGCGCGCTGGAAGACCTGGAAGGCAGCGACACCCACCTGCACCTGAGCTTCGACGTGGACTACCTCGATCCCGACATCGCGCCCGGCACCGGCACCCCCGTGCGCGGCGGCCCCAGCTACCGCGAGGCCCAGCTGTGCATGGAGATGCTGGCCGACACCGGACGCCTGGGCTCGATGGATCTGGTGGAGCTCAATCCCGCGCTGGATGTGCGCAACCAGACGGCAGAACTGGTGGTGGACCTGCTGGAGAGCCTGTTCGGCAAGAGCACGCTGGTGCGGGCCGATCGCTGAGGCCGCTCAGGCTGGCGAGAGCGAAACACGCCAGCCGTCGCCCGTTGCGTCCGTAGTAAGGCGCACGGGCACAAAGCGCACAGGCACAAAGCGCTCGATCACCTCGAAATTGCTGCGCGCATGCGGCGTCAGTTCCGTGCAGGTGTAGCTGGCACCGCGCCCGCTGCGCCAGACGGCCAGCGCCAGCGGCAGGGCCCATTGGTCGGCCAGGTACGGGCCCAGCGCGGCCTGGCTGCCCTGGTGGCGGCGCACCTCGCGCGCCAGGTCATGCGCCACCTTTTCGGCGCTGACGCCCTTCATGCCGAACTGCGTGAACACTTCGCTCAGGTGCTCATAGGCCAGCGTGGCCAGCAGCGCGTTGCCCGGCCCCTCGTTCTGGCGCACGGCAGCCACCTGCAGCTGCTCGCCAGACCAGCCCAGGGCCTGGCCCAGATGGTCCAGTTCGCGCTGGGCCACCGCGCGTGGCAGCGCGGGCGCAAAGCATTCGGCATGGCTGGCCACGGGGGCGCCACGTTCGGTGATATCGAAAGGCACAAGCCCATTGGTTGCCGGCGTGATCGTCACGTCCATCTCGCCGCCACCGGCCGGATAAAAGCCCAGCCGGCGCAGCCGCAGTTCGCAGCGCGCGCCCAGCCTGTGCAGCAGCGGCGCATAGCTGCGCTCCAGGAAATGGAAGGGCGGCGCGGCCGGGTTGTGGGTGCCGCCGCCCAGGGTCAGGCGGCTTTCGCCATTGGCCAGCATCAGCGCGGGCCACAGCGTCTGCAGCAGCAGGGTGCAACTGCCCGCCGAGGCGATGACGAAGCGGTACTCGCCCGCACGCACCGGCCCCGGTGTGAATTGCAGCGCCTGCGAATTCATCTCGGCGCCCAGCATCTGCGCGCCGCAGATTTCGGCGGCGGCATTGACGCAGGCCAGGTGCTGGCGCATCAGGCCCGGCTTGGCGCGCCCGGCACGGATGCGCTGCATGGCAAAGGGCTGACCCGTGCACATGGACAGCGCCAGCGCGCTGCGCAGCAGCTGGCCTCCGCCCTCCCCGGCGGAGCCGTCGATCTCGATCACTTTCATTTTTCTCTTTCATTCATTGCCGCCAAAGCGCGCCACGGCATCCCGCAGATAGCGGTCCAGCGGCGCCGCATCGGCCTGCTCCCCCGGATCGGGCGCATGGGCCATGGCATGGGCCAGCTCGCGCTCCAGGAAATCATGGACGCGCACCCGGCGCGGCCCCTTGGCGGCCTCGCCCAGGCGCATCTTGAGCTCCAGCAGCTCATTGAGCTCGGCCAGCAGGCCTGCATCCTCCAGCGTGCCCGCCGCCAGCTGTGCAAAGCGCATGGGCGGCGCACCGCGCCCCTCGCGTATCCAGCGCGCGGCCAGCAAAGGGCGCAGCACATAGAAGTACTTCTTGTAGCGCACCACATCGCCCTGCAGGTGGGCGCGCAGGTTCTTGCGCGCCATGGCCACATAGTGGTGGTAGCCGCGCACGGGCGAAAAGCCCTGCTCGGCCAGCAGATGCAGGCGCTCGGCCCAGGGCTGCTCCTGCCGGTAGACCACGGGCGAGCGCAGCCATTCAAGCAGCGTAGGGTTGGAGGCGCGCAGCAGCCCCAGCGCCTTGCGCAACTCCCAGCCGCTGACATCGAGCTCGCCGCTGAGCGGCTGCTCTATGACATCGCGGCCCGGCGCCACGGTCAGGTACCAGGGCAGGCGGTGGACGTAGATGAAGCGCACGTCGTAGTCGCTGTCGGGCGAGGCAAAGCCCCAGCCGCGGCTGCCCGACTCGCAGGCAAACAGCACCGTGACCTCGTGCCTGCGCTCCACCTCGGCCAGGTTGGCCAGCACCGTGGCGCGCATGGCGTCGGAGACCGGATTCGCGCTCAATACCTTCTCTTCCCTCATGCTCTCATCCTGCTTTCTTTTCTGGAGGATGAGAGCCTGGGCCCTCATCCACTCACCCTTTCACGCACACCACTTGCTTCAGGGTGTGCACCACCTCGACCAGATCCTGCTGCGCGGCCATGACCGCATCGATGTCCTTGTAGGCCATGGGAATCTCGTCCACCACATTGGCATCCTTGCGGCATTCCACGCCCTCGGTGGCCTTGATGTGGTCCTCCACGCTGAACATCTTCTTGGCCTTAGTCCGGCTCATCACGCGGCCTGCACCGTGGCTGCAGCTCTCGAAGCTCTCCGGGTTGCCCAGGCCGCGCACGATATAGCTGCGCGCGCCCATGCTGCCCGGGATGATGCCCAGCTCGCCGCGCCGCGCGCTCACCGCGCCCTTGCGAGTGATGAACACGTCCTGGCCGAAATGGCGCTCCTGCTGCACATAGTTGTGGTGGCAGTTCACCGCCTCCACATGCGACTCGAAGGGCTTGGCGATCACCTTGCGCACCGTGGCGATGAGGTTGGCCATCATCACCTCGCGGTTGCGCATGGCGAACTTCTGCGCCCAGGACACGCCGCGCACATAGTCGCCAAAGTAGCGGGCCCCTTCCTCGAAATAGGCCAGGTCCTTGTCGGGCAGGTTGCGCTGATGGAGTTCTGCATCCTTCTTGGCCAGCTCGATGAAATGGGTGCCGATGGCATTGCCCACGCCGCGCGAGCCCGAGTGCAGCATGAACCACACGAAGCCCGCCTCGTCCAGGCAGATCTCGATGAAGTGGTTGCCGCTGCCCAGCGTTCCCAGGTGCTTGCGGTTGTTGGTGTTGGCCAGGCGCGGATGCAGCTCGCACAGCAGGTCGAACTCATCGGCCAGCGTGGCCCAGACCTGGTCCACCGACACGGGCGGGTTCTCCCAGCTGCCGGGATCGCGGCCCCGGTGGCGCGGCACCGAGCCATGCGGCACGGCCTGCTCTATGGCCGAGCGCAGCGGGCCCAGGTTGTCGGGCAGGTCCTCGGCGCGCAGCGTGGTCTTGGCGGCCATCATTCCGCAGCCGATGTCCACGCCCACGGCCGCCGGGATGATGGCCTTGATGGTCGGGATCACCGAGCCCACGGTGGCGCCTATGCCCAGGTGCACATCGGGCATGGCCGCGACATGCTTGAACACCACGGGCAGGCGCGCGGCGTTCTCCAGCTGCTTGCGCGCCTCGTCCTCCACGGGCACGCCCTTGGTCCACATCTTGATGGGGACGCCGTTTTCCACGTTGTGTTGCAGGTAGTTCATTGCGTTGTCCTTCAGTCTTCTTGTCTGTTCGTCTTGTTTAGGTCTTGCTGCCGCGCGGCTCATCCACGCATCAGGCGAGACAGGTCCCGCTTGCGGATGGCGCTGCCCAGGCTTTGATAGTCCCGCAGCGGGAATTCATGCTCCAGCCAGCGCTTTCGGTATTCCTCTACACCCATGCCGCAATAAATACCGTCCAGCACGCGGTACACGCTGCGCACCACGTCCTCGCGGGCCACCTGCCCACGGGCCAGCACTTCATAGTCATCCATGGCGGTGATGCCCCAGCTGGCCCAGTCCGCGTACTGCCGCAGCTCGTAGGAAAGGGTGTCGCGATCACCTTCCATGCTCAGGTGCACTTCGCCGGGCTCGTCCATGAACACGGCGGCAGCCCGGTGCGCGCCCTTGGCCAAGGCCAGCGCCATGGCGGCCAGATCACCCAGCGAATCGTGCAGGTAGGACACGGCACACACCAGTTCCTCCTCGGGCGTGCTGAACTTCAACGTCGCCCAGCCCGCCTTGCCCACCTCATAGCTCCATAGTTCTTCGAATGCGGCCATGGCCGTACCTCTCTTTTGTTTCTTCGTTGTCCGTTGTGCCCCGACCAGCCTGCCGGTCAACGCATCTTCACCAGCCCGTTGAGCACCTGATCCAGCCCGCCGAACACGGAGATCTTGTCGATGCGCTCGGCCACGCGTTCCAGCGTCTCCAGCTCCTTCATGCGCAGGGCCACGGGGTTGTCCTCCATGACCTTGGCGGTGTTGAGCAGCGAGCGCGTGGCCGCCGTTTCCTCGCGGCGGCGGATCACGTTGGCCTGGGCCTGCTTTTCGGCCTGCACCACCTGGGTCAGGATGGCCTTCATCTCGCCGGGCAGCACGATGTCCTTCACGCCCACGCTCTCCACCACCATGCCGAAGGGCTGCAGCTTGGCCGCCATGTGCGCGGTCACCACGTCATCGATCACCGTCTTGTTCTCCAGCAGCTCATCGAGCGTGCGGGTGCCCACGGCGGCGCGCAGCGCGAACTGCAGTTCGCGGTACAGGTGCTCGGCGGGCTTTTGCAGCTGGGCAAAGGCGCGCAGAACGTCGGTGTGGCGATAGGTGGCGCTCAGGTTCAGGCGCAGGCTCACCTTGTCGCGGGTCATGATGTCCTGGCCCGAGACCTCGACAGCCTGCAGGCGCAGATCCACCAGCTCCACGGCAATGCTGCGGCCGAACTTCCAGAACGCATGGCTGCCGGCCTGCAGCAGGCGGTCCACCTTGCCGTCGATGGTCAGCAGCGCGCACTGGCCTGCGGGCACCTGCACCTGCAGCACACCGTTGAGGCCGGACACGCTGCGCTGGCGCAGCTGCGTCTGGGTCAGGCGCGCCGCCAGGGTGGCGGGCAGCTCGGCGCCGGCCTGCAGGTCGACCACCTGCACGCTCACATCCACCAGTCCCTTCCAGTACAGGCGGCGCGTGCCGGGCGGCAGGATCTCGACCAGCACGCCGTTTTCGCTGCGCAGGCCCGCCTCGGTCTCGGACAGTTCCACGCGCAGGAATTCGGCGGCCACCACGGCGGGCTCCTGCGCCATCAGGTAGTCGGCCAGGCCGTGCGTGAAGGCGGGCTGCTCCAGGGCAAAGGTTTCCACGCGCAGCTGGTCGGTGCCGGCAAACAGCCAGTGCCGGCCGCTGTGCAGCACGCGCTCGAAATCGCCATTGCGCAGCAGCAGGGCGCGTTCGTTCTTCTTGACGGTGATGCGTTGGATCTTCAGCATTTCTCCTTCTCCTCGTTCGGCGTCTTCGCCGCAATCAATAGGGGTGCCGTTACAGCAGCGGCGGGGTTCCAGGGGGCACGGCCCGGGCCTTGCAGTGCGCCGCGGCGGCAACCCTGGAAACAGGTTGCAGCGTGGCTGGCTGCGGGCGCGGACCGTGCCGGGACCTGGCACAGCCGCCGCCGCTGACGGGTGGGGGCCTTGGGCTGCATCGCAACCCGGTGGCCACCTCCCGCGTTCGGCGGGTGGTCTTTCGACCGTTTCAATAGCCCGGCCTTGCGGCCGGAAGAGTGGACAGGAATCGAACCTGCGACAGTCCTCTTGCGAGGGTGCTCTACCAGACTGAGCTACCAGTGGCTGGCAAGCCTGGAGTCGAACCAGGCGTCCCTTGCGGGACGGTTTCCACAACCTTGCCGTCACCCAGCGCCTGCGGCGTGCGGCATGCGGGAAATCGACAAGCCCCTGGGGGCCCGGACTTCCGGCACCGGCGGGGCGGGCCTTTGCCCCAACCCCGGCCTGTGAGCGGTCACCGCCTGCACTGGATGCCTTGGCTATTGCGAGATGCGTGCCAGCCTGGCATCAGGCGCCAAACAATTCTTCAACCCATTGATTTATTTGAATAAATCTCAAATCACACTTTTCTTGAATTCGTATTCGATCCAAAGAAACTAGAATTTCAGCTATTCAACTAGACAAAACCATGGAAAAGAAAAAGGTCGTCATCGGCTTTCTGGGTACGCAGCTGGACTCCGGCAGGGGCGCGGGGCGCTGGGAAAAATGGCGGCCGACCCTCTCCCTCATGCAGCATGAGGATCTGGTGGTGGAGCGGCTGGAGCTGCTCTACACGCCGCCCCATCTGGCCCTGGCGCAGCTGCTGCAGGGCGACATCGCCACGGCATCGCCCGAGACCCAGGTGAACCTCGTGCCCATGGACATTGCCGATCCCTGGGATTTCGGCGAGGTCTATGCGCGGCTGTTCGACTGGACGCAGGCCTACCGCTTCGACCCCGAGCGCGAGGAGTACTGGACGCACATCACCACGGGCACGCACGTGGCACAGATCTGCCTGTTCCTGCTGGTGGAGTCGCGCCGCATTCCCGGCGTGCTGGCCCAGACCTCGCCACCCCGGCGCCAGCGCATGGGCGACCCTGGCAGCTATGCGCTGATCGACCTGGACCTGTCGCGCTACGACGTGATCGCCCAGCGCTTCGGCGCCGAGCAGAGCGAGGCCGTGCAATTTCTCAAGAGCGGCATCGCCACGCGCAATGCCGGGTTCAACGCGCTGATCGACGAGATCGAGCGCGTGGCCGTGCGCTCGCGCGCGCCCATCCTGCTCACGGGTCCCACGGGTGCGGGCAAGTCGCATCTGGCGCGGCGCATGTACGAGTTGAAGAAGGCCAGGCACCAGGTCCAGGGCGATTTCGTGGAGGTCAATTGCGCCACGCTGCGCGGCGATGGTGCGGCCTCGGTGCTGTTCGGCCACAAGAAGGGCGCGTTCACGGGCGCTGCGGCCGACCGCGCCGGCCTGCTGCGCAGCGCGCACCAGGGCGTGCTGTTCCTGGACGAAATCGGCGAGCTGGGCCTGGACGAACAGGCCATGCTGCTCAAGGCGGTGGAGGAAAAGCGCTTCTATCCCATGGGCAGCGACCGCGAGGTCAGCAGCGACTTCCAACTGGTCGCCGGCACGCACCGCGACCTGCGCATCGACGTGGCGCAGGGGCGCTTTCGCGAGGATTTGTTCGCGCGCATCAATCTGTGGTCCTACGCGCTGCCGGGCCTGGCCGGGCGCCCCGAGGACATCGAACCCAACATGGACCACCTGCTCGCGCGCTCGGCCGACGAGACCGGCCAGATGGTGCGCTTCAACGTGGAGGCCCGCGAGCGCTATCTGCGCTTTGCGCGCTCGCCCGAGGCGCTGTGGAGCGGCAACTTCCGCGACCTGTCGGCCAGCATGACGCGCCTGGCCACGCTGGCCGACGGGGGGCGCATCTCCACGGCCCTGGTCGATGCCGAGATCCAGCGCCTGAAGTGGCTGTGGCAAAGAGGCGATGCCGTGCAACCGGCCGGCGCCAGCCTGCAAAGCCTGCTGTCTGCCGAAGTGCTGGAGCCGCTGGACCTGTTCGACCGCATGCAGCTCGAAGCGGTGCTGCGCGTGTGCCGAGAGTCGCCTTCGCTGTCCGATGCGGGGCGCCGCCTGTTCGACCAGTCACGCACCCAGCGCAGCGTGGTCAACGATGCCGACCGCCTGCGCAAGTACCTGCTGAAATTCGGCTTGAAGTGGGATGCCGTGGCCGGCCGAACGCCATAGACAC
The DNA here is from genome assembly GCF_001682645.1 of Delftia sp. JD2. Classification (NCBI taxonomy): domain Bacteria; kingdom Pseudomonadati; phylum Pseudomonadota; class Betaproteobacteria; order Burkholderiales; family Comamonadaceae; genus Delftia; species Delftia sp. JD2. The sequence continues at coordinate 13,480 of NZ_LFJT01000054.1, read as the reverse complement.
CACGGTGGCGCGATGGCGAGTTTGCGCGCCTGGGCTACAGCGCCTTGCGCAGCGTGGTCGGCGGGATCTTGAGTAGCTCGCGATACTTGGCCACCGTGCGCCGCGCGCATTCGATGCCCTGCTCCTTGAGCATGTCGGCGAGTTGGTTGTCCGACAGCGGCTTCTTGGGATCTTCGGCCGCGACGAACTGCTTGATCAGCGCGCGCACGGCCGTGCTGGAGGCATTGCCACCGGCCTCGGTGCCCAGGCCCGAGCCGAAGAAGTACTTGAGCTCGTAGGTGCCCTGCGGCGTGGCCATGTACTTGGCCGTGGTCACGCGGCTGATGGTGGATTCATGCAGGCCCAGCGCATCGGCAATGTCGCGCAGCACCAGCGGGCGCATGGCCAGCTCGCCATGCACGAAGAAGTTCTTCTGGCGCTCCACGATGGCCTGCGACACGCGCAGGATGGTGTCGAAGCGCTGCTGGATGTTCTTGATGAACCAGCGCGCCTCCTGCAGCCGCTGCTGCAGCGCTGCATGGCCTTCGCTGCCCCTGTGACTGCGCAGCGCGCTCGCATAGATGTCGTGCACGCGCAGCTTGGGCATGACGTCCGGGTTGAGCTGCACGCTGAAGTCCATGCGGCCCGCGCCGCTGCGCACGGGGCGCACGATGACGTCGGGCACGACGATCTGGCGCTGCACGTCAGCAAAGCGCCGGCCCGGGCGTGGCTCCAGCCGGGTGATCAGCACCAGCGCCTCGCGCAGCCGCTCCTCGCGCGCACCGCACAGGCTGGCGAGCTTGCGCAGGTCGCGCCGCGCCAGCAGGTCCATGGGCTGGGCGCAGATGTCCAGCGCGGTGCGCAGCACGGCCTGCCGGTCTTCGTCCTCGGCACTGCCGTTGCCTTCGCGCTCGGCATCGGCCAGCTGGTCGCGCAGTTGCAGCGTCAGGCATTCGGCCAGGTCGCGCGCGCCCACGCCCACGGGCTCCAGGCTTTGCAGCAGGCGCAGCGCCACGGTGAAGCGGTGCACCAGTTCCTCGCACTCCTCCAGATCGTCGCCCGCCAGGCCCTGTGCCAGTTCGTCGAGCGGGTCTTCCAGGTAGCCGTCGTCGTTGAGGTTCTCGATCAGAAAGCGCAGTGCGGCGCGGTCCACCTCGCCCAGGCGCAGGCTCAGGGCCTGGCGGTGCAGGTGGTCGGTCAGGCTTTCGGCGCTGCGAGCCAGTTCGGTGGCATCGGCCTCGTCTTCCTCGCCCTGCCCGCGCGTGCGGCTGGAGGGCGCATCGCTGCCCCAGTCGCGGTCATCGTTGCCCGAGTTGGTCTGGCCGTCGCCTTCCCAGCTCAGGGACTCGGCCGTGCCGGAAGTCTCCACGGCATCGCCGGAGGGTGCGTCCGACGAGGGCTCCCACTCCACCGCCGCCGAAGGCTGGTCTGCGCGGCTTTCCTGGAAGGACTCCGTGGCCTCGGCGCCGGGCACGGCAGGCTCGCGGGTGCCGGCGGCCGCATCGTGATCCCCATCCTCGTTCGCCAGCTCCAGGAAGGGGTTGTCGCCGAGCATCTGCTCCACTTCCTGCGCCAGCTCCAGCGTGGACAGCTGCAGCAGCTGTATCGACTGCTGCAGCTGGGGAGTGAGCGAAAGATGCTGGGAGACGCGCAGCGACAGACCGGGCTTCAAGCGGCAGCTCCTTCGCGCAGACAGTCTCGCAGACGGGCCAGGCAGGGCATGGCGCTACATCCGGAAGTGTTCGCCGAGGTAGACACGCCGCACTTCGGCGTTGTCCACGATCTCCTCGGGTGTGCCCTGGGCGAGCACGTGGCCGTCGCTGATGATGAAGGCATGGTCGCAGATGCCCAGCGTCTCGCGCACGTTGTGGTCGGTGATCAGCACGCCGATGCCGCGCGCCTTGAGAAAGCCGATGATGCGCTGGATCTCGATCACGGCGATGGGGTCGATGCCGGCAAAGGGCTCGTCCAGCAGGATGAAGCGCGGCTGCGTGGCCAGGGCGCGCGCGATCTCGACGCGGCGGCGTTCGCCGCCCGACAGCGCCAGCGCAGGCGATGCGCGCAGATGGTCCACCCGCAATTCCTGCAGCAGCGCCGTCAGGCGCTCCTCGATGACGCTGCGCGCCAGCGGCCGGCCCTGCTCGCCCCTTTGCAGCTCCAGAACGGCGCGCACGTTGTCCTCGACGCTGAGCTTGCGGAAGATCGATGCCTCTTGCGGCAGGTAGGACAGGCCCAGGCGCGAGCGCTGGTGGATGGGCATGTTGCCCACGGCCTGACCGTCGATGAAGATGTCGCCGCCGTCGCTGCGCACCAGGCCCACGATCATGTAGAACGAGGTGGTCTTGCCCGCGCCGTTGGGTCCCAGCAGGCCCACGACCTCGCCCTTTTTCACGGACAGCGACACGTCCTTGACCACCTTGCGGCTGCCGTAGGACTTGGCAAGATGGCGTGCCTGCAGGCTGCTGCCCTGGTCGGCGCGTGCAGTGGCAGCCGGGGCTGCGGCTTGCCCGCTCATCGCTTGGTACCGCCGAGGCTGTCCAGGCTGTTGCTGGGCTGCAGGGACGTGCCCGGCGTGCCCGCTGCGGGGGCGCGCGGCTGCGAGCCCGGCGTGCCTTCCTTGGGCGCCAGCACGGCGCGCACGCGCCCGCCCTGGCCGGCCGTGGAGCTGGGCTGGCCACCGCTGGTCTTTTGCCCGTCGACGGTGAACACGTCGGTGAGGTTGTTGTAGACGATGATGGAGCCGGTGATCTCGTCGCTGAGCTGGCCGCCGCGATAGCGGCGCAGTTCGCCGCGGCGAATGAACTTCACGAGGTCGGCCTTGCCGTCGTATTCGATGACCTCGCCCTCGCCTTCCACGAATTCCTCGGGTTGGCCCGGCACGGTATCGCGCTTTTGGCGGAAGAAGGCACGCTTGCCCGCCTCGGCCGTCACCACGCCGTACTGAAAGCCTTCAGGGTCTTGCCGCACATCGAGCTGGGCGCCGCGCAGCACGATGGTGCCCTTGGTCATCACCACGTTGCCAGTGAAGACGCTGGTCTGCTTGAGTTCGTCATGGCGCAGCGCATCAGCCTCGATGTTCATGGGCTTGGTGCTGTCGGCCTTTTCGGCCTGGGCCATACCGGCGAAAGCCGCCAGGGCGGCGGCGAGCAGGAGGGAGGAAAGTCGTTGTTTCATGGAGGGCACGCTTCTTGCATCCATTGTAGGGGGTGTCGCGCGCAACCGTTCCTGGCGTCTTTCAACGCGCACGGAAAGCGCTGACACAAAGGCACAAAAAGAGGTTTCCAAAAGCGACAGGCCCGCGCAATGGCGGGCCTGTCGCGGACTGGCTGGGCCGAGGCCCGGGCCTCAGCCCTTGCGGCTGGTGGCGATCAGCTGATCGACCACGCGCAGCACATTGGTCATGTTGCCGGCCTTGGTGCCGTCGGTGTAGTAACGGCCCGCCACGCCCATGGCCGGCACGCCTTCCACGTCATAGTCCTGCTGCAGCTGGGTGGCCTTGCGAACCTGGTTGGAGACGCTGAAGGAGTTGTAGACCTCCTTGAACTTGGCCACGTCCACGCCCTGCTTGCCGACCCAGGCGAAGATGTCCTCGTCCTTGGCCAGGCGGTTGCGTTCCACATGGATGGCGTGGAAGGCGCGCGCATGCATGGTGTCCAGCAGGTTCATGCCTTCGAAGGCGTAGTAGAGCTTTTGCTGGGGCACGAAGCTGGCGTTGAAGGCCACGGGCACGCGGTGCACGACCACGTCGGCCGGTGCCTGGTTCTTCCAGGCGGCAAAGGTGGGCTCGAACGCATTGCAGTGCGGGCAGCTGTACCAGAAGAACTCGACCACCTCGACCTTGCCGGCGCCGGCGCTGGTGGGTGCGGGCTTGGCCAGCTTGATGTAGTCCTTGCCCTCCTTGGGCGCTGCGGCCTGGGCCTGGGCGGCGGAAGTGCCCAGCGTCAGTGCGCTGGCAGCGGCTGCCGAGGCAGCCAGGGAAAAGTCGCGGCGATTCATCAAAACAAACTCCTCGTTCAATGCTGCAGGTTAGGAGGCAGGGGCCCGCCAAAAGTTCAGCGCTCTTGTTGCAACGCGCTTTCAGCGTGCGGCGCGCACCAGCGTGGACTCGACCCCGGCGCCATCGAGCTTTTGCTTGAGCTGCTCGGCATCGTCGCGCTTGGTGAACGGACCCACACGCACGCGGAAGATGGTGATGCCGTTTTGCTCGCGCTCGCTCACGCGCGCCTCCCACCCCAGCATGGCCAGCTTGGCGCGCTGCGCATCGGCATCGCCCTGGCTGCGGAAGGCGCCGGCCTGCACGAAGTAGTTGAAGGCGGCGTCGGCCTTTTCTGCCTTTTCCGCCTTCTCGGCGGCGGCGGAGCGCGACTTGACCAGGTCACCCAGCGGATCGGCCGAGCTCTTGCCATCGGCCTTGGTTTCGGGCTTGGCGGGCGGCTTGGCCGGGTCCACGGGCGCGGGTGGCGGAGACGCCGGCAAGGGTGGCGGAGTCACGCCTCCTGCCACGGCGGGCGGGGTGGGGGCGGTTGGTGCGGTGCTGCCGGGGAGGCTGGGCGTGACGGCGGCCGGTGGTGGCGGCGCCGGGTTCTTGCCCTGCAGCGGCGCGTTGGGGTCCCAGTTCTTGTTGCGCTGGGCCTCGGCCGCGTCCTGGTCGGCCGTCTTGCCGCCCTTGGAGAGAAAGGGCACGGGCACCTTGGTCACATAGACGGCGACGGCCAGGGCTGCTGCCAGCCCGACGATCATGCCGATGATGAGACCGATGACGGTGCCCCCACGTTGCTGTGTCTTCATAGATCGCTTGTCGCTCGAAGTTACATGCGTTGCGGGGCCGAGACGCCCAGCACTGCCAGGCCATTGTGCAATACCTGGCGCGTGGCCGAGATCAGCGCCAAGCGGGCGAGCTTGACCTTTTCGTCGTCCACCAGGATGCGTTCCGCGTCGTAGTAGCTGTGGTACAGCGAGGCCAGTTCGCGCAGGTAGAACGTCACGTCGTGCGGCGCATTGCCTTCTGCGGCCGAGGTCAGCATGGCCGGGTACTTGGCCAGCTGCAGCATCAGCGCCTGGGCCTGCGGGCCTTCCAGCGCCGACAGGTCCACGTCCTTGAGCGTGACCGCGTCACCCCCCCACGCGGCCAGCACCGAGCAGATGCGCGCATGGGCGTACTGGACGTAGTACACGGGGTTGTCGTTGTTCTGGGCCACGGCCAGGTCCACGTCGAAGGTGTACTCGGTGTCGGGCTTGCGGGACAGCAGGAAGAAACGCACCGCGTCCTTGCTGGTCCATTCGATCAGGTCGCGCAGCGTGACGTAGGAGCCGGCGCGCTTGCTGATCTTGACTTCCTCGCCGCCGCGCACCACGCGCACCATGGTGTGCAGCACATAGTCGGGATAGCCGGCAGGGATGCCCACGTCGGCAGCCTGCAGGCCTGCGCGCACGCGCGCGATGGTGCCGTGGTGGTCCGTGCCCTGGATGTTGACGACCTTGGAGTAGCCGCGCTTGAATTTCTGGATGTGGTAGGCGACATCGGGCACGAAGTACGTGTAGTTGCCGTCCTGCTTGCGCATCACGCGGTCCTTGTCGTCACCGTAGTCGGTGGACTTGAGCCAGAGCGCGCCGTCGAGTTCGTAGGTATGTCCGCCCGCGATCAGGCGCTGCACCGCGTCCTCGACATAGCCGTTGGTGTAGAGGCTGGATTCGAGGTAGTACTCGTCAAAGTGCAGGTTGAAGGCCTGCAGGTCCTTGTCCTGCTCGTTGCGCAGATAGGCGACGGCGAACTGGCGGATGTTGTCGTAGTCCTCGACATCGCCGTTGGCCGTGAATTCGCGGTCATCGGCCTTGACGGTCTTGCGGGCCAGGAAGTCGTCGGCGATGTCCTGGATGTAGGAGCCGTTGTAGAAGGCCTTGCTTGCCGGATTCTCGGGATCGATGGGCCAGCATTCGTCGCCGGGCTTGAAGCCCTTGGCACGCAGCTGCGTGCTCTTGGTCAGCGTGTCGATCTGCACGCCCGCGTCGTTGTAGTAGAACTCGCGGTGCACGCCCCAGCCCTGCGTGGCATAGAGGTTGCAGATGGCATCGCCCAGCGCGGCCTGGCGGCCATGGCCCACGTGCAGCGGGCCGGTGGGGTTGGCGGAGACGAACTCGACCAGCATCTTTGCGCCACGGTCGGCCAGCCAGCCGAACTTCTCGGCCTGCTCCAGCACTTCGCGGATGATTTGCTGCTTGGCGGCGGGCTTGAGGCGGATGTTCAGAAAGCCGGGGCCGGCGATCTCGATGGCATCGACCCAACGTTGGAAGGACGGCGTGGCCTCCAGCGCAGCCTTGAGCTGCTCGCCCAGCGAACGCGGGTTGAGCTTGAGCGGCTTGGCCAGCTGCATGGCGGCCGTGCAGGCGAAATCGCCATGGGCAGCCACCTTGGGGGATTCAAAAGCGGCACGGGCACCGGCGCCGGGCGACAAAGTTTCAAGCTCGCCGGCCAGAGCCGCGAGCAGTTCCTGTTTGACGGAGAGCATCGGCGGATTCTACGTGGCAGGCCCACCCCATGCCGCCGGACAGGAAAACGGAGCCTACATGCCCCGCGCCCAGAACACCGCGACGACGGCGATCACGGGCACCACATGGGCCTGCCACATCACCCAGCGGCGCGTGCTGGCGACCTCGGCCGGCTGGGGCAGGCCCTGGCCGGCATCCAGCGCGCGGCGCCAGCGCCGGAAGGCCAGCGTGGGCTTGATCGACAGCAGCGCGCCGACGACAAACAAAGTCATCTTCAGATGAAACAGTGGCTGCGAGACGTACCAGGACATGCCCTTGACGCCCCACACCAGACGGGCGATGCCGGTGAGCACCAGGAAGACCGCGGCAAGGCCATAGATCATGTCCAGCCGCGCCAGGCGCTGCACCACGGCGGCGTTCATCCACTCGCTGCGGCACAGCGCCGCCTGGCTGGACAGGAACACCACGAAGGTGAGGATGGCCAGCAGGTGGAGGCTGGCCAGGATGGCTTCTATCGTCATGGGGAATCCGTATAGAAATTGGGCCTCTTGGGCCAAGCGTCCATTACGCCAGAAACGGGGACTGCCATCGTGATGTCCGAGGCAATCGGTAGACCACTGCGGTCCGGTCAGCGCCCCAGTTCCGCGCGCACCCAGTCGTCCAGCAGCGTCTTTTCGTAGCGCAGGGGATCGTTGGGATAGAGGTCCGGGCGCATCATGAAGCTGGCGTCGCGCAGCTGGCGGCTGCCTTCTCGCAGCAGCTTTCCATCGGCTCCCAGCAGCTTGAAGCGCAGGTCGATGCGCGGTGGGTAGATGTCGCGCACGATGCGCACATCGGCAGCCTGGGGCCCGCGCCAGGGCTCGAAGCCGCCTGCGCGCTGCACATCGGTGAGGTGAACTTCAAGCCGCTGGCCCTGGGGCAGCCTGGGCGCGGCACGCTCGGCCAGGAACTGGGCCAGCGCATCGACCCAGGCGCGGCGCGCCTTCTCGGACTCCTGGGGTCCGTTGCGCCCGGCGTCGAACCGCGAAGGATCGTCAAAGGTCACGCTCACGATGCCGGCAGGCACCGCGCCCTGCCGCATCCCGTCCGGCCGGCCCTGCCCCGCCCCCTGGACGGCGCAGCCCGCCACCATGCCCAGGCAGGCGGCTCCCAGCGCCATGCGCATCCAGCGCCGCCGTCCTGGGGCCGCGCCCTGCGTTGCGGATACCGCTTTCGTCGCTATCGACACTGCCATGCTTATTCCTCCTTGCTGGGCGGCCCGCTCAGGCCGCGTGGGTACGCCGCCAGAAATCCGGCTGCTCGTAGTGGTGCTTGAGATAGTCGATCCACAGCCGCACACGCAGCGGCATGTGCTTGCGCTGGGGAAAGACGACAAAAATGCCATTGGGCGGCGCCGCGAATGTTTCGAGCACGGCCACCAAACGGCCCGAGGTGATCTCGGCCTCGACCTCCCAGGTGCTGCGCCAGGCGATGCCCCAGCCGCCCAGGCACCAGTCGTGCAGTACCTGACCGTCGGAGCAGTCCAGCGGGCCGCCCGGCTTGAAGTGCACGACCTCGCTGGTGCCGCTGTCGGGATGGGGGATGCGAAAGGCCCAGCCACGCGTCTGCGAAGCGTCGCTGGACAGCGTCAGGCAGTCGTGCTGGGTCAGCTCGCTGGGGTGGCGCGGCGTGCCCCGGCGCTCCAGATAGGCAGGCGTGGCCACGCACTGGCGCCGGTTGTCGGCAATGCGCACGCTGACCAGGGCCGAGTCGGGCAGATCGCCCACGCGCACCGCACAGTCAAAGCCTTCGCCGGCCAGATCGACCACGCGGTCGCTGAGGTTCAGGGAAATCGTCACATCCGGGTGCAGATCCCGAAAGAGCGGCACCAGGGGCGCCACGTGCCGCCTGCCAAAACCCGCCGGCGCCGTGATGCGCAGGTGGCCCGTGGCCTTGACCCCGCCCGCGCTGACACTGGCCTCGGCGTTGGACACATCGGACAGCAGGCGCTGGCAATCCTCAAGAAAGGCGCTGCCCTCATGCGTGAGGGAGATGCGCCGCGTGGTGCGCACCATGAGCTTGACGCCCAGGTGCTCTTCCAGGGCATCGAGGCGCCGCCCCATGATGGCCGGCGCCACGCCTTCCGCCTTGGCCGCCGCCGTGAGGCTGCCGCGCGTTGCCACCGATACGAATGACTCGAATGCCTTGAGCTTGTCCATGACCGCTGTCCGTTTCTTTTCCGTGTTCTTGTGGGGTATGCGACCGCACACCCGTCTCCTGTGACTCGCCTTTTTTGCATAGTGGGCACTGGCTGTCCTCCATGTGCACCATGCATAGGGCTGCGCACCAAAGCCGGCCGGTTTTGGCGCGCGCATAACCTTCCCACATTTTTGCGTAAAAGTCACGAGTTTTAAGATTTATGGTCTATTTATGTACGCAAATAAATCTAATAAAGTATTCCTTATAGTCAGGCCCGAAAAGGGTCTGCCAAGCCTTTCCATCCATCCAACCCGGGGTTCCCACCATGACCGATCGCACCCAAGCCCACAGCCTGCAGGTCGCTACAGAGCTGCACCGTTTCATCAATGAACAAGTGCTCCCGGGCACCGGTGTCGCTCCCGAGGCGTTCTGGAAAGGCTTCGACGCGATCGTCAACGATCTGGCTCCTCGCAATGCCGCCCTGCTGGCCGAGCGTGACCGCCTGCAGACCGAGCTGGACACCTGGCACAAGGCCCATCCCGGCCCCATCACCGACATGGCCGGCTACCAGCAGTTCCTGACGCAGATCGGCTATCTGGTCGAGCAGCCCAAGGATGCCAAGGCCACCACCACCAATGTGGATGCGGAACTGGCCATCCAGGCCGGCCCCCAGCTGGTCGTGCCCATTCTCAACGCCCGCTATGCGCTGAACGCCGCCAACGCGCGCTGGGGTTCGCTGTATGACGCGCTGTACGGCACGGATGCCATCGGCGAAGACGGCGGCGCGGAAAAGGGCAAGGGCTACAACCCCGTGCGCGGCGCCAAGGTGATCGCCTTCGCACGTGATTTCCTGGACCAGGCGGCCCCGCTGGCCTCGGGCTCGCACAAGGATGCCGCCGGCTATCGCGTGGAAGCTGGCCAGCTGGTCGTCGCGCTCAAGAGCGGCGGCACCACGGGCCTGAAGAACACCGCCCAGTTTGTCGGCTACCAGGGTGATGCCGCAGCGCCCTCTTCCGTGCTGCTGCTCAACAACGGCCTGCACATCGACATCCGCATCGACAAGACCACGGCCATCGGCCAGACCGATGCCGCCGGCGTGGCCGACGTGGTGGTCGAAGCCGCCCTGTCCACCATCCTGGACCTGGAAGACTCCGTGGCCGCCGTGGATGCCGAAGACAAGGTGGTCGGCTATGCCAACTGGCTGGGCATCCTCAAGGGCACGCTGACCGAAACCTTCGACAAGGGCGGCAAGAGCATGACGCGCGGCCTGAACGCCGACCGCGAGTACACGGGCGCCGATGGCAAGCCCGTCAAGCTGCATGGCCGTTCGCTGATGTTCGTGCGCAATGTCGGCCACCTGATGACCAACCCGGCCATCCTCTGGGGCAACGGCAAGGAAATCCCCGAGGGCATCCTGGACGCCATGGTCACCACGGCCATCGCCGTCCACGACATCAAGGGTCTGGGCGCCAACGGCATCCGCAACTCGCGCACGGGCAGCGTCTACATCGTCAAGCCCAAGATGCACGGCCCCGCGGAAGCCGCCTTCGCCAGCGAGCTGTTCGGCCGCGTGGAAAAGGTCCTGGGCCTGCCCGAGAACACCGTCAAGCTGGGCATCATGGACGAGGAGCGCCGTACCAGCGTCAACCTCAAGGCCTGCATTGCCGCCGCCGCATCGCGCGTGGCCTTCATCAACACCGGCTTCCTGGACCGCACGGGCGACGAAATGCACACCGCCATGTATGCCGGCCCCATGGTCCGCAAGGCCGACATGAAGGGCAGCGCCTGGCTGGCCGCCTATGAGCGCAGCAACGTGCTCGTGGGCCTGGGCCTGGGCCTGCGCGGCAAGGCGCAGATCGGCAAGGGCATGTGGGCCATGCCCGACCTGATGAAGGCCATGCTGGAGCAAAAGATCGGCCACCCCAAGGCCGGCGCCAATACCGCCTGGGTGCCCTCGCCCACGGCCGCCACGCTGCACGCCCTGCACTACCACCAGGTCAACGTGGCCGAAGTGCAAAAGCAGCTGGAGCAGACCAATGCCGACGCCGAGCGCGCCACCATCCTGGCCGACCTGCTGCAGGTGCCCGTGGTCAAGGAAGACAAGTGGAGCGCCGCCGAGAAGCAGCAGGAGCTGGACAACAACGTCCAGGGCATCCTCGGCTACGTGGTGCGCTGGGTGGACCAGGGCGTGGGCTGCTCCAAGGTGCCCGACATCCACAACGTGGGCCTGATGGAAGACCGCGCCACGCTGCGCATCTCCAGCCAGCACATCGCCAACTGGCTGCAGCACGGCATCGTGACCGAGGCCCAGGTGCGCGAGACCTTCGAGCGCATGGCCGCCGTGGTCGACCAGCAGAACGCGGGCGATGCGCTGTACAAGCCCATGGCCGGCCACTTCGACACCTCGATGGCCTACCAGGCCGCCTGTGACCTGGTCTTCAAGGGCAAGGAGCAACCCAGTGGCTACACCGAGCCCCTGCTGCACGCCTGGCGCCTGAAGGTCAAGGCAGCCGCCTGACACCTGGCGGCGCCCAAGGCTGCAAAAGCACCCAGGCTTGCCTGAGGTGCTTTTTTCATGGGCCTACACTCGGAACCACGATGAGTGCCCCTCCCCCCGATGCCAGCCTGTGTCCGCTGTGCGGCCGCAGCAATCAATGCGCCATTCTTGCGGGCGTTGATCCGCTGAACTGCTGGTGCATGGACACGCCGGTGGCACCCGATGCACTGGCCCGCATTCCGGAGCCACTGCGCAACAAGGCCTGCCTGTGCCCCGCCTGCGCGCTTGGCACCGACAAGCCTCGACCGCCCGCGTCGGCCGATATGATGTCGCCGACCCAACCCCCTAGAACTTGATCCCTGAGGAGATTGACATGCCCACGTACCACGTCGAAATGATGGAAGGCCGCACCGTCGAACAAAAGCGCAAGCTGGTCGAAGAGATCACGCGCGTCTCGGTCGAAGTCCTCGGTGGCTCGCCCGAATCGGTGGACATCCTGATCACCGACATCAAGCGCGAAAACTGGGCCACGGGCGGCAAGCTCTGGTCCGAACGCAGCTGAGGATCTTTCGCTCAATGCATGCAAAAGGCAGCTTTGGCTGCCTTTTTTCATGAAACCTGGTCTTTAATCCCGTATTTTCATGAGTGCCTGCAGTGCACTCCCTGCCACCGTCCAGGGCACAGGCATGGGGGCATCTGGCTTCCAGTGCCTGGCAACGCCATCCATGGACACCTGGGTCAGGGCCACCTGGGTAGCACCGGCAGCATGGGCCTGAACAGCCGCATCGGCCATGCACGCCACATAGCCGGCGACATCACCACTGCGAAAAAGAGCCCAGGCCCCTTCAACACATTGCAGCTGCATGCGTTGATCTGCGTTGCCTTGCTGCAGTTCTCCCATGAACAGATTGCGCGTGGCTTCGTACGTCGTGGGAGCGGCGCACAGCAGTGCAATGCGCGATTCGGGGTCACTTTGCAAGGCAGCGGCCACCTTGCGGGCCAGCATGCCATCGGCACGCCAGACTTTGCCACTGCGGCAATCCGCCACGGCCGGGCCCAGGGTCGAGCAGGTCAGCAGCACGGCATCGATATCGACATGATCTGCCAGCGCATCGAGCTGCCCTGCCGTTTTCTGCCGAAGCGACGCATTCATGCCGCCAGCAGCCTCCGCCTCCAACAGCAGTTCCTCATGCACCTGATGAACGATTGAGTGGGCCGGCCAGCCCAGTTCGGCAGCAGCCTGCTCGAAGATCACGGCGTTGCTGTGCGCCGTATGCAGACAGAGGATGGGCATGGGTATGTTCCGTTTTTTTGCCGTTGCCCCGCATTGTGCTTGCAGCTGCCGCGCCAGGCGTTAGGCTATGGCTTGAACTACGCAAACAACGATACCGCCATGTGCCAGCTGCTTGGAATGAACTGCAACACGCCCACCGACGTGCGCTTCAGCTTCTCGGGATTCACCCAGCGGGCGGGCAATACCGGCGACCATACGGACGGCTGGGGCATCGCCTTCTTCGAGGACAAGGGCCTGCGCCACTTCGTCGGCTACGAGCGCGCCATCGACTCGCCCATCGCCAAGCTGATACGCGAGTACCCGATCAAGAGCCGCAACGTCATCGCCCACATCCGCAAGGCCACGCAGGGCGCAGTAAGCCTGCAGAACTGCCACCCCTTCGTGCGTGAACTGTGGGGCCGCAACTGGGTCTTTGCCCACAACGGGGATCTCAAGGGCTTCGCTCCGAAACTGCATGCCCACTTCCATCCGGTAGGCAACACCGACAGCGAGCAGGCCTTCTGCTGGATTCTTCAGGAGCTCTGGAAGTCCCATGCCGGCCTGCCCAGCGTCCAGGAACTCACGCACACGCTGCGCGAACTGGCCAGGCGCATCTCGCCGCACGGTACCTTCAACTTCCTGCTGTCCAACGGAGAGGCGCTGTGGGCCCATGCCACCACACACCTGTGCTACATCGAGCGTCGCCACCCCTTTGCCCAGGCCCATCTGTCGGATGAGGACCTGACCGTGGACTTCGCCCGAGAGACCACACCACAGGACCGTGTGGCCATCATCGTCACAGCGCCGTTGACCAAGAATGAAACCTGGACATCAATCCAGTCGGGCGAACTCAAGGTCTTTGTACAGGGTGAATGCCTGCCGCTCTGAAGCATTGCGCATTCAGAATGAAAAAAGAGAGCGCGTCAGCGCTCTCTTTTTTTTTGGGATGCCCGTTTTGATGTTCGTTTTGGCTGTTTCCCCGTTTCCTGCACCCCAATGCAAAAAACCCCGTAGCTTTGGGCTACGGGGTTTCTTGGGCTGTAAGAGCCTGACGATGACCTACTTTC